>CAJOLG010000005.1 GCA_905235315.1 uncultured Solobacterium sp.
CCGGAAGCAGGCTGCGTGCCTGATGTTGACCATGCATACGATACAGGAGAAGTACCTTCTATTCTTGAGGTGATGTTAAACCCAGAGGCACTCGCAATCTGATATCCGAACGATCCAGCCTCGGTATATACACCATCGGTATCCGGATCTTCTACATAAAGGTGAATCGTGGTATTTGAAGAATTGGTCCGATAAGTACCAATGTAATTTGGTGAAGGATTCATTCGTGCCGCGCTGCCGGATCCTTCAATGTAGTTAATACTGCTGGATCCGAACAGGTTTCCGTTAAACGATGCCAGATAGGCAACGCTGTACCAGGTGCTGTCAGTCGGCCAGGAATATCCGTACATTGACAAAGGCTGACCATATAACCCCGTGAACCCATTCAAAAACACATACCGGTAAGTAGCACCATTAATCCTCTCATAAAAATTAATAGTGAACAGCGCCCGGTCATAGTACACATTGACAACCGTATTGCCTGTTGCGTCTACTTCGTTTCCAGCCGCTCCGGCACCATTCAAAATCTTATAAGTGCGGTATTCAAACGCATGGCAGGCAGAAGATGTTTCTCTGAGATCTGTTACCCCAAAATCCCTGTTTTTCAGGTTCTTATACTGATTCATCACGGCATCCGTGATGGCAGTGCCGACCGGAACATTCTCGATTGAATAAGTTTTTACATAGTCATATGTCTTATTATCATCGGCCGCATCTTTATCATCTGTTACTCTCTGTGCCCAGATGATTACCTTATAGTCTGCAGTCGAACTTGCATTCCAATGCGCATAGACCGTAGTTTCAGCAGTTAATTCCTGATTGAAATTAAACGCTTGACCGCCTGTGGCACTAGTAAACCATCCGGCAAACGTATAGCCCGGGCGAGTCGGATCTTCCGGCTTAGCTGCTGCTGCTGTTTCTCCGGACGGAACGAATGCCGGCGGAGTATAAGATGCGCCGCCTGTTCCCGTACCGCCATCGTTCTCATCGAAGTGCAGCCAGTTACCATTGCCGATTTTCGCCACAAGAGTCGTATCATCGGAGATCGTAATCGAAGCACCGTTCTTATAAACGGGTTCTTCTGTACCTTTGACTACCCATCCGATCAGGCCCTGTGTAGATTCAGGAGGTGCATATGACGCGTTGACCGTTGCGGTCAGTGTATCTTCTGTACCTGTTACAGCATCTGTCTTGAAAACGATTCCGTTTTCATCTTCGTAATAAAGATTATAAACAGTGTTAAAAACCGCAAAATAACTCAGAGACTGGCCATCCCTCACGCCCAAATTCAGAATGTCAGCGACAACATTTCTGATCTCAGTGATCGTTTCTGGGGTGGTACTTTCGTATTGAGCCCATCCTGCAAAAGTTTTATGTTCTGCATATGGTACACCCGGATCATAGAGAACCTGTTCCAGGTCATCGCCTTTTTTGACATATATGGAAGCGATCTCTTCGCCACCGTTCTTGAACGTTACAAGCAGTCTTGCGTCATCGCCTGTTTCGACAACAACATAGATGGAGAACGCATCCGCATCGAATTCGGCAGTGACACCTGAAATTACAGCATCTTCTTTAATTTCGACATTGCCGTCGTCTTCGATATGCGCTACCGAAAGGTTTCCTTCCATACCGTAGGCTTTCATTTCAACCTTTACAGACTTGCCGTCCGCCGGCTCAAGCTCAGAACCGTCCGGTCCGCGGAAGGTGATATCAACCGCTTTGACTTTTTTGACCGTTTCGTCCGTTACTGCTTCAATCGCATCAATGACTTCCTCTTCCGCGACCGGTGTCACCACCATGGTGGATCCCATCGGGAATGCGCCTTCGGTATCCGTCACTCTTACAAAGAGTTTGTTGGCATCGACATACTGCTGGTAGACCTGTGTTTCGAATACTTCTGTATTTGTATTCTTTTCAAATACCGCAGTGAATACTGTGTCCGCATAGAGCCGGCCGCTGCCGTTCTTATTCAGATTCGCTGCTGCTGTCTCTGCCGTCAGCACCGCATCTTCAGAAATCTTTTCTTCTCCTTTATACCAGCCGCTGAAGGTATAGCCTTCTGCTGCAGCTGCTGTGGATCCGAAAATACCGCTCGTGCTTAAAACCTGCGCATCCTGGCCTGCCGGATCAACGGTCCCGCCTTCCTGTGCAGTATAAACAACGAAATATCTCTGATTTTCATCCGGTCGGAAGATTGCCGTGTACTCATCATTCGCAAGTTCTTCCGGTATGAATGAGGATTCGCTCGTGAAGAATTCACCGTTCTTATCCCACTCCGCAAAAGCATAGCCTTCTTCTGCTTCTGCCCATACTGCCTGGAGCTCGCCTGCGTCAGTGACAGTCAGTTCAACTGCTCTGCCGGATCCGCCGTTTCCCAGGAAAACCGTACCGTTACCTTCGGCCGCAACAAATGTCAAAGTATATTCCGGTATTGTTTCCGGTATTTCTTCGACCGCCGGCTCAGGTTCTTCTTCCAAAATCAGCTCCGGTGTCTCAACCGGCTCTGATTCCTCCGGCACAATGGTTTCTTCCGCTTCCGGTTCTTCCTGTAAGGCCGGTTCTTCCTGTAAGGCCGGCTCTTCCTGTAAGGCCGGCTCTTCCTGTAAGGCCGGTTCTTCCTGTAAGACCGGTTCTTGGATTTCTGTTCCGTCGGGCTCAGTGCCGCTCCTCACAACAGCCGCATTCAAAAGCGTGGTACTGTTTGACAACATTACCATAGCTGCCATGAAGGAAGCGCTGAGGCGCCGGACAATTAACCTTTCCTCACGTTTTTCCATATATTCCCTCCTTACCCTACTAACAGGGGAACATTTCATCATTACAAAATACACCTGTTCAAAACGGTGATTTATTATAATATACGTTTATTAATTAAATGATAAACGGATTTGTGACAAAAATCTGCATGTTTTCCTCCTATCTGTATATAAAATATACGTTTTCAGCGGATTCCATGCCCGCATACAGGGTACATTCGGCTGACCGCCTCTTTTTTCCGCATCCATGCATTTTATTCATGCACTCTCTTTTCCCCGTTACTGTCACGCAGTCAAACCCGGTTTCATGCAGGGAACAGAACCTTTCGGCCACCGCCTGAAGTACGATCGGCGAAGCGAAAAGAACAGCCCGCTGATCTGCACCCTGCAGGTTAACGAGCTGCCTCCTGCTGTTTTTTCAGGCAAACCGACTCTCTGCCGTTTCTGTTCTGCCGCATAGACATTGCCGTACCGGACCGGCAGAATACCCAAGGTCTGTATACCGCAAAAGACACTTTGCGGGTATGATGATAAAAACGGAGATTAACTGTTTATGAAAGACAAACGATGGATCCTCTGGCTGATCGGATTATGCATCGGGTTTCTGATCGGATTTGTAAAACTGATCGTCGTCTACCCGAACCAGAAACAAAATTTTGAGAAGGTTCCCCGCTTTGCGGTATCCGGTACGACCGTAACCTTCCGCACGGTCAGCCTGACGGATGATATGACTGTGAAAGTCAGCGCAAATGTGGATAATCTCGAACAGATCAGTGAAACCGAATACCGTTTTACCATGCCGTTTCATAACGTCTATCTTGACGCAAAGATCGTTCAGGAATAGCCCTTTGTTTCAGGGATGGCAGAACATTCTTTTTTCCTGTCCGCACGTGCGTTTATGACCCCTGCTCCATTGCCAAGAACGCGTTCTTTTACTACAATAAGAGCCATGCCCCAGTGATGGAATTGGTAGACGTAGGGGACTCAAAATCCCCCGGCAGCGATGCCGTGCCGGTTCGAGTCCGGCCTGGGGCACGCTGTCTTTTCCGGGACGCTTTGACCAATGCGCAAAGCGTTTTTTTATGCCGCAAAACGCGATGGATGCCCGAGAATATCCTCGATCCGCGAGGAAGGAAGTTCTTCTGCCGGAATCCCCGTATTTTCCGGATGCCGCAGGGATTCGATCCTTCGGATCAGATGATCGCTTGCGCTGCGGATACGCTCCATGGATGCCCGCAGTTCAGGAAGCTCCCGGGTGCTGCTGTAGCCCGCAAGATACCCGAAGGAGTACTCTCCGGTATCGAGACCGAAATGATCGCAGATAATGTAGGCGATACTCTCTGCTTCGATCTCTTTCTGTTCCCTGCTCAGCGTCTCACCGCCCGCACTGCTGCTGTGCAGACAGGCGTGCGCGATTTCATGGACAAGCGTTTTAACCGTCTGCAGCTGCGTCATCCCTTCCCGGATTTCAATCACTCCCTGATCATCCCGGTAACAGCCGTGCGCATTGCTCAACCCTGCCTCGAATACGACCGGTACCGGGGAAACCAGCTTCAGCTGCGCAAGAAACGCCTCATAGTCCGATACCGTTCCGTCCAGCGTATCGTTCATGTACGTCGGCAGCGGATCCCCTTCCGTCTGGCTGATATCGAATACCGGGATCGTCCGGAAGTGAATCTCTTCGTGTTCTTCCGTTTCCGGCCCGGTTTCTTTCCGAACCGGTGCCAGAATCCGGATGCCCTTCTCTCCCTGCTTCACATGGCGGCCGAACCGTCTGCGCCAGGTGTGATATCCCGCCACAAGCGTCGCATCCGGTTTCTGTTCAAATATCAGCATACAGTTATTCAGGCTGTAGGCATGAAAATGCGACATGGTCTTGAGATACTCCCGGTAGCGGGATGAGTCATACACCTCCCGGATTCCCTTCTCGATTGTCTGAAACACTTCATTGAATTCCATAAAAAACACCTCCTGCACTCTCCTTATAGTGGTTTGAGCACCGGCTCCCGCACGGTTTTCGGAAGTGTTTTTCATTCATCGAAAAACGCAGACATGGTATAATTTCTGCGGTTAAAGGAGAGATTATCATTATGGAACAGTTAGAGTTCAAATTTGATACCCAGCTTCTCATTGACGGAGAAGATCTTGATGAAGATGTCATCCACGATTATATTCTGGAGCACTTCAAAGGCGACTGCCTGCTTGTGGTCGGGGATGATACCCTGATCAAGATTCACTTCCACACCAACGAGCCGTGGCAGATTCTCGAGTACGGACAGTCGATCGGTGATATCTATGATGTCGTTGTGGAAAACATGCAGCGGCAGGAAGAAGGCCTCAAGGGCTGAGCGAACTTCCGATTGTATCCAAAGAAAGGGTTCCTGCGGGAACCTTTTTTTCGGCCGAAAAAAAATCTCCGGAACCGGAGACTGTCTTTTGTTCAGATCTTCAGTGTCAGCACCACATTGATGACAAACAGCACAATGCACAGCAGGATGGAAAAGCTTGTCAGCAGGATGCGCCAGAGCTTCCACTCGGTGGCGCCGTAACGGATCATGTAGGTATCGACCCGTTTCTGAAACACAAACAGACCGGCAATCACATACATCAGAACAATCACGATCGTGATCACCCAGAGATAATTGCCGGGGATGACCTCCAGCGCAAACAGGACGGTTTCAACCGCGATATGGACCCAGATTGCCGGCCGGATGGAATGATACCGCAGGGTAATCAGGGAGAGAAACCAGCCCAGGACAAACGCCGGGATCGCATCGACGAGACTCGGCTGTGCGATCGCATATAACATGGCAGCGCCGAGCACACCGAAGTATCTTCCGTAATGGCCGAGCTGACGCTGAATGATACCGCGGAAAATATACTCATCACAGATCGGTTTGATAAAGCAGAACAGCACCAGATAAACCAGGTTTTTGATCAGGTTCTCCCGGGTTGAAAAGTCACCCAGGAAGGAATAGATCATCGACTCGGTGTGGAAGAAAAAGTAGAACAGCGTGCACAGCGAGGTGACCGCAAGATAGATACAGATCCCGATACAGATCAGCGCCAGGACCCGGTCAAAGCGGAGCCGCGGATTGCGCAGATAATCCCGGATATCCAAATGGAGAAAGGCAGCGGAAATACTGAACGGAATCAGGGTCACAAACAGCAGGCCCGCTCCCAGTAACAGAAGGCTCGCAAACTCTTCATCAAATCCGAAGAGGAGCTCCGGAAAGCGCGAAAAAAGTGCGTGCGACCCGTACCGCACACCCATGAACACAAGAATATATATCAGCAGTGACCGCCCGAAATGGTTGATCTGCTTCCTTGCCTGTTTTGTCGTAATGACGACAGGTGCTTTACTTTCCATTCAAGAACTCCGTGAAACGGTTCTTATTATATTAAAAACGCAATAAAAAAGGAAGAGCAGTGCCCTTCCCTTTCAAAGCCTGAATGCTTATGCCTCCGCTTTTGCCTTGGCAGCCGCAATTACCTTGTCTGCGACTTCTTTCGGTGCCGCCTGGTACCGGTCGAATTCGACGACATATTTTCCGCGGCCCTGCGTCATGGAGCGAAGATCGTTTGCGTAGGTGAGAACTTCGGACATCGGAGCTTCCGCTGTGATGACCTGTTCATTGTCCTCGTTCATTCCCATATCAAGAATGAGACCTCTGCGCTTGGTGATATCGCCCATCAGGGTTCCGGTATATTCTTCCGGAGCGGTGATCGTAACTTTTCCGATCGGCTCGAGGAGAACCGGGTTTGCCTTCGGCATCGCTGCGTTGTACGCAAGACGCGCTGCTTCCTTGAATGCGACTTCCTTGGAGTCTACCGGATGGTAGGATCCGTCAAACAAGGTTGCCTTGACACCGACAACTTTGAACCCTGCGAGAACGCCCTTGTTCATGCAGTCACGGAGACCCTGCTCTGTCGGCGGGAAGTACTGCTTGGGAACCGCACCGCCGAATACTTCCTCTGCGAAGACCATGTCTTCACTGTCGGTCGGCTCAAAGCGAACCCAGACATCGCCATACTGGCCGGCGCCGCCGTTCTGCTTCTTGTATTTGCCCTGCGCTTCCGCTTTTCCGCGGATCGTCTCACGGTACTGTACGGTCGGAACGGAGGTGGTGACTTCCACCTTGTACTTGGACTTCAGCTTGGAAATGATGAGATCGGTGTGCTGGTCGCCGAGGGAATACAGAACCTGCTCATGGGTTTCCGCATTCTTGTCGAGGCGGATCGTATGATCTTCTTCGCACATGTTCTTGATACCGACGGACATCTTGTCTTCATCTGCCTTGGTCTTCGGCCAGATTGCATATCCCAGCATCGGTTTCGGGAATGCGATCGGGTCAAACTTCACGATCTTGGAAGTGGTGCACAGGGTATCGTTGGTCTGCGTGTTCTGCAGCTTTACGACAGCACCGATATCACCGGTGAACAGTTTGCCCACACCGTTCTGGAACTTGCCGTTGATGACATAGACCTGGGCGATCTTTTCGTTGGCTTCCTTGTTGCTGTTGTAGACCTGAGAGTCGGAGTTCAGAACACCGGACATAACTTTCAGATAGGAAATCTTGCCGACAAACGGGTCGATGACGGTCTTGAATACGAAGGCAGACATCGCTTCATTCTCATTGGTCTCAAGATCGATGATGTCGCCCTTCTGGTTCTTCGCCTGAATCCGGCCCTTTTCCGCATAGCTCGGGAAATATTCGGTGATGAGATCGAGAAGGCGCTCGATGCCGATCTGCTCCGTTGCGGTTCCGCAGTAAACCGGACGGATATCGCCGGAGCGGACACCGATGCGGAGTCCCTTGGCAACCTCATGCATGTCGAATTCTTCACCGTTGAAGAACTTCTCCATGAGTTCATCATCGGTGGAAGCGATCGCTTCCGCGATCTCTGCGTAGTATTCCTCAACCTTGTCAGCGAGATCCGCCGGAACTTCCTGCGGCTCATTGCGGTTGTCAAAGTACCACGCCTTCTTGCGGAGAATATTGACCGAACCGACGGGCTTTCCGTCTTTGAGGATCGGCATCTCAAACGGAATGACGGAATTTCCGAATTTGTCGCGGAGCTCCCCAAATGCCTCATCAAAGTGTGCATTGGGATCATCCATCTTGTTGATGAAGAAGATGGTCGGAAGCTTGCGCTTTGTGACTGCTTCCTTCCAGGCGCGCTCGGTACCTGCTTCGACGCCTTCTTTTCCGTCGACAACGATCAGTGCGTTGTCTCCGACGGTAAGACCGGTAACTTCTTCGCCCTCATAGTCCATGTAGCCCGGCGTATCGATGAAGTTGATCTTCTTGTCCTTCCACTCCACCGGTGCGAGATGGCAGTAAACCGAAAGGCCGCGCTTGCCTTCTTCCGGATCGAAGTTCAGGAAGGAAGTGCCGTCATTATTGCGGTTGAATTTGTCAATCTGCTTGTTGAAATACAGACATGCCTCGATCAGCGTGGATTTGCCTGCGCCCGAGTGTCCGAGAACGGTAACATTGCGTACCTGACTGGCAGTGTAATCTTTCATAGTATCTGTTCCTCCCCCTTATTTCAGAATATCCTTCAGATCCGCAAGGCATTCTTTGCGGACATAGTGAATCGCCATATTGCCGTCATAATCGGTCTTGTCCTTGGTGGCACCATGCTCCAGCAGGAAGGTAACCAGCTCCGGATATCCGATATAGGCTGCCCGCATCAGGGCGGTGCATCCCTTGTTGTCGGCCGCATCGATATCTGCGCCGGCTTCCACCAGGTGCTTGATGACGCCTGCCTTGTAGGCATTGACCGCTTCCATCAAAGCGGTGCGGCCCTGCTCATCACGGGCATTCACATCGGCTCCTTTGGATACCAGGTAATCGACAACTTCCAGTTCTCCGAGCAGCGCAGCCCGCATCAGCGAGGTGCGTCCTCTGTTATCATGCGCATTGACATCTGCGCCGGCATGTTCGAGCATCTTGCAGATGGCAAGATGACCTTTCTTGGCGGCTCCCATCAACGCTGTCTTATTGTATTTATCCCGCGCTCTGGTGTTTGCGCCGTTGTCGAGCAGATAACGGACAATGTCCTCATATCCGCGTTTGGCGCTCCGCATCAAGGCCGTGCGGCCGTCTCCGTTGGCGACATTTACATTTGCGCCCTTGGAAACCATCGAGCAGACTTTTTCAAAGTCCCCTCTCGCCGCTGCATCAAAGAATTCCTGATTAATCTGATCCATAAAATCCAACCTCCTTCATATTCTTTGAAACGGATGAACAAAAAAGATGGACGCATACGTTCCATCTCAAAAAACCGTGAATGTCGAACCCACAACCCCGCCGAAAAGAACTGCTCCTTCGCCTTTGTGCTGTGCATAAAAAGGTCGTACTGTTCCTGCGTAGTCCATGATGATTCAACTCCGTTCTAATCCGAAAATGATTCTAAGTTCATTTTACCGTAAAGCCGGAAATCTTCAATCAAAAACCCGGTGAATCCATGAAAAAACTATGAAAATTTTAAACGCTTATGAAAACACTTTCATTTATCCAGTTTCACCGTCCGGGTAGGATACGGGATCTCAATGCCGTTTTCACGGAATGCCTTCAGTACGGATTCCCGCACGGCACCGTTGAACGCATAGTGTTCTGCGCTGGTTCTGGTAGATACCCTGAACCGCAGTTCAATGCCCGAATCGAGAAAGTCATTCACCACAACGCTGACCGGCGGCTGCCCGTTTTTGATTTCCTCTGCGGTACGCGGATCCACAAAGCCTTCGGTCTCGCTGACCGCTTTGATCAGCACCTCCCGCGCAAAATCAATATCTGTATCATAGGAAACCGACACAATGATCTGCCGGGAAAAGAGATTGGTGTCCGTCCGTTTGTTCTCCACGATCTGGGAATTCATGATCGAGTTCGGAATGACCACCTGGGTACCGTCATAGGTGCGGATGACCGTATGACGCAGGGTGATCTGCTCTACCGTACCGTTGATGTCCTTTTCCGAAAGCTTGATCAGATCCCCGAGCCGGAACGGCTGATACAGCGCAAGAAAGAATCCCGCCACAAGGTTGCTGAAGGCTTCCTGGGCCGCAAAGGTAACGACGATCGCAATCAGGGATGTGGCACCGAGAACCGCCTTTCCGATCCCGGCAAGAAACTTGACGTCATTCAGGATCAGAAATACCACGATGGCCCAGATCACCGAATTTGCGACCTTGCCGATAAACTGAATCGGAGTCTTTGCGTTTTCACCCCGCCGGACGCTTTCCGCATTGGCTGCCCGGGTGATCATCTTTGTGACAACCAGCCCGAATATATACAGCAGGACGGAACGCACCGTAAACATCAGCAGCCCGTCGGTAAAATACTCCGATCCGAAATTCAGAACCTCTTCCATGTCATGCCTCCTATTTCAAAAGCCGGATCCGCTCTTTGTAATCCGGCATATTGCGCCGGACAATGTCATAAAACGAAGCGGAATGATTCGGCACAAGAAAATGTGCGTACTCATGCAGTAGAACATATTCAAAACAGCGTACCGGGTAATGGATCAGCCGTGTGCTGAGCGTGATCGTATGCTTTGCGGGATAACACACTCCCCACCGGCTGGTCATATACCGGGTTTTAATCTCCGGCAGCGGAATTCCGTTGGCCGCACAGATTGTTTCATCCCACGGCTCCCGCGCTTCCTCCGCCATCTCCAGCAGGGTTCTGGAAGCCGCTTTGCGGAAGGCCTTTTCGATCCGCTCCTGCGTCTTCTCTTTCAGAAAGAAGATGATCCGGTCGCCGTCAACCGTGACCGAATCCCGCGCTGCCGGCTGATAAACCACGGTCCGGAATTCTCCGAGCCAGCAGATGCGGTCTCCCTCAATGCCTTCCCGGTTGACTGCCTCTTCCCGGCTGCGGCGCAGCTTCTGATCCAGGATCCAGGCTTCATTGGTATAAATCAGCCGCCGGATCTCTTCCTGGGATGCCCAGCGCGGACACGAAATCAGGATCTCCCCCTGTTTCCCGATCCGCAGGGTGATGCGTTTCACCTTCTTTCGGGTAATGGTTACCGGTTCTTTGATTCCGCCGATCAGAACTTCCATAGCCGCTCAGTTCTCCCACGTCCCGTACCGGTGATGGTACAGGGCACCGATCAGATTGGCATCATTGCCGAAGGCACAGGCCACAACATCCGCCATCGGCGGCACATCGAAGCCTTCCCGGAACGGAAGTTTTTCAACCATATCCCACAGCGCCTTCTTCAGATAATCAACCAGCAGCGGGTCGGCCGAGATACCGCCGCCGACGGCGATCTTTTCAAGATTGAGCAAAACACTCAGATTGTAGATCTGCACCGCATGTTTCGCCGCAAATTCGCGCAGGACCTGCGTTGCGGCTTCGTCATGGTTCCGGACCCGCCGGAACAGTTCAATGCCGTCGATCTCTGCCGCATTTTCTCCGGTAAGTGCCGCCAGTTTCGTTCCGAGCGCATGATGCCCGCCGCTGCACCAGAACCCGTCCGGCATATCGGTTTTCGTATCATTCGTGCAGAGATAGCTGTATTCCCCGGCCGAGAAGTCTTTTCCGATCACCAGCCGGTCATTGAGAATGATTCCGCCGCCGATCCCGGTTCCGATCACGATCACAGCACAGTCATGGCAGCCTTTCAGCGCCCCTTTCCAGTGTTCCGCAAGGACCGCCGCCTTGCCGTCATTCTCCGCCGATACCGGAAGTCCATAGCGTTCCTTCAGGTCTTTCGTAACCGTGCTGCCCGCAAGAAATGTCAGCATCCCGCCGGTACGGCAGTACCCGGTGCGATCATCCAGCATGCCGGGCATGGATATCGCAATGCCCGAGACTTCGTGTCGGTATTGTTCCGCAATCGGGTCGAGCAGCTGATAAAACGCCTCTTTGGAATCCAATGCTTCCGGTGTACTGAGGCTGCCTTTCTCCAGAATCTCAGTATCCTCGTTCATCACCGCATATTTTAAAAATGTCCCGCCCCAGTCAAATACCAGATAGTTCATTTTCTGTCTTCCTTTCCTTTGCCGGATATTTTGTCCATTACTGCTTCTGCCGTCCGTTCGGTCAAGGAAGCAGACGTGCCGTCTCCCGTCACAATGCGGGTGACGCCGGAGGTCAGCCCGTCACTGCCGGCGGTAATGACCAGTTCATCCCCGGATTCCCCTGCCTGAATCACGGCAGAGACCGTTCCATGGAAGGTTTTCCGCGAAGCATCCGTCTCCGTGTTGTCCTGATACCCCTGGGTATCCATCGGATTGCCGCTGTCACTCGCAAGAATTCTTCCCTCTCCTTCAAGATGGAACTGCACTTCCCGGTCATCACTGCTGACCGGATTTCCTTCTGCGTCACAGATCACGGCTCTTACATACGTAAGATCCCGGCCGTCAGCCGCAAGAACGTTCCGGTCCGCCGTCAGCCGGATCATTGCCGGTTCCCCGCAGGTGGTCACTTTCTTACGGCCGGAGGTTTCCGCAATCACATTGCCCGCCGCATCATAGGCCACCGCTTCGAGGGTCCCGGCAGAATACCGCACGGTTTTATTCCAGGACAGGGAGCCGTCATACAGGCGCCAGGTATATCCCTCTTCGGTCGTATGCGTTTCCGCCGTCACCTTGCCAAGGCTCTTTCCGTTTAAAAAGAGTTCCACAGCCGGTGCGTTGGTATATACCGTTACGGTTGTCCGCTGAAACAGATTCTTTTTCATGTTGTCCGGATTCCAGTCCGGAAGCACATGCAGAACGGTAATGTCATCCCGCCACTGGCTCTGATAAAAGTAATAGGCATCCTTCGGGACTCCCGACGTATCAATGATTCCGAAATAGGAGCTGTTCGGCGCAGGCCCTTCGCCGGTAACGGAACCGGTATGCCAGCCGTTCCACGGCTCCGGCTCCCCGAGATAGTCAAACCCCGTCCAGACAAACTCGCCGGCAATATAATCGCGGCTGATCGTATTCAGCCACGCATCCTGCGCGGTCATGCCCCACTCCACTGCAGTGCGGTCATACGCAGTAATCTGATGCGTCTTCTGATTGATTCCGTACGTCCCGTATTCCCCCCGGGAGCCGAAGGTGCTTGCGGTCTCACTGCCGTAGAGACACCAGTCCGGATGCGCGGTATGATACGCATCCATCGTTTTTCCCGTTGCGTAATTGAGACCCACGATACCGCCCGCGTCAGCGACTGCGGTATCCATCAGGATCTGGGTATCGCTCCCCTTTACCGTCATATTGTCGGCGATCGTTACCGGTATGGTATCGGTGAACGTCCCGATCCACTCGCTGAGGATCCGGGCATAGTTGGGATACTCTGACGTATCGCCGTCAATGTTGCCGAGGATCTCGTTTCCGATGGAGTACATCAGAAGACACGGCTCATTGCGGGAATGAAGAACCATCTCCCGCACGTCAAAGGCGCTCCACATCATTCCTGCTTCGCCGCCGATGATCTCATTGCCCTCCGTGATCTCCTCCAGGAAGACACTTCCGTAATCTTCGGTATTGTCATTCTTTGAATTGGACCAGGTATCAAACGCTTCTTCAATGACCAGGATTCCCCGTTCACTGCATGCCTGCAGGAAATATCCGTCCGCCGGATTATGCGCACTGCGGATCGCATTGATTCCCATTTCCTGCAGAAGATCGAGCCGCTGATCCAGCGCCGCATGATATCCTGCAGCGCCAAGCGCTCCAAGATCATGGTGCAGGCAGACGCCTTTGAGTTTTACCGCCTCCCCGTTCAGGAAAAAGCCGCGGTCATTGTCAAACGACATCCAGCGAAAGCCAAACCGGGTATCCACGGTATCTGACACAGAGCCGTCTTCCTTCATAACTTCCGTGCGGCAGGTATAAAGATTCGGGTCCGTCAGCGACCATAGCTTCACCCCGGTCACCGGAACCGTTTCGTTTACCGTAACTTCACTTCCCGCATTTACCGTAAACGGGGCGCTTTCTGCTTTGGATACCGTTTTGCCGTCCGCATCCAGAATCGAGGCGGCCAGAACCAGCGTCTCCGGTTCAGCTCCGTCATTGCGGACAGTGACCTCCGCCTTCGTATCACAGCGGTCAGGATGGGCCGCAAGATCCGGGGTTTCGATCCGGACGCCGCCGCGGGCAATATACTGCGGTTCCGTTACCGTGAGCCGCACATCCCGGTAGATGCCGCTGCCGGAATACCACCGGCTTGACGGCAGGGTATTCTTCACCGTTACTTCAATGATATTTTCGGTTTTTCCGTCAAAGATCAGGTCGTCCGAAAGATCGAACGCAAATGAGGTATACCCGTACGGATGGGTTCCGAGCACCCTTCCGTTAACGGATACCTGGGCATCTTTGTATACGCCCTCGAATTCAAGCACAAACCGTTTTGCCCGGTCGGCTTCCTGCACGATGAGCGATTTCCGGTACATTCCTGTTCCGCCGGGAAGAAACCCGCTCTCCGCTTCATACTCCGTGCTGAACGCTTCCCTGATGGACCAGTCATGGGGCAGATCGATCCGGCTCCACGCGGAATCCTCTTCCCGCCGGAACTCCCAGTCCTCATTCCAGAGAACCGAACGTTCCTGCGCACTGAAAACCTCCGGTTCTTCCGCATGCGCCGGGATGGCATGCATTGCGGAAACCAGGATGGCTGCACAGACGAAAACAACTGCCCGTTTCATATGTTTTATTGTATCAGAAAGCCGCATTTTTCCTGTTCTGTTTTGGTCACTCCTGCAGCAGCGCCCGCTGCCGCTTTGCGTCTGCCGCATCGCGGTCAAACTTCGGCGTATCATCCGGCGCATTGCGCAATGGCTGATACCTGCCGTTGACCAGTTCGTCATCATACAGCATCTGGCAGGATCCCCCTCCGTCAAGCCGGATCGCATCCTTCACGTCCTCCCTGCGCAGCAGTTCCAGCACCCTGCTGTCCGCGATCGTTCCGTAAAACTCGATCAGCAGAAACTGACCGTTCTTCCGCTGGGCAAAGATCGTCAATGCCCGGCCGTAGGTATGATAGTTCATCACGCCGGTCTCTCCGTGGGTGATGTCCTGTTCTTTTCCGTCGGCGAAGTACGTATACGAGCCGGATACCGCATTTTCGGCATCGATCAGGTATCCGGTGATATACGACCAGTTATGGTCTCCCTGCCACTTCCGGTTTTTCCAGCCATGGTACCGAAGGGTCATGTTGTACCGGTTGAAATACGCGGTGGCGTAGCCGCTTCCGTATGCCGGGGTATTCAGCTGACCATGCCAGGATGTCCATTCATTCTTCATCCGCACTGCCCCGACCGGCCGGCCGTACTGCGAAGCGGTATTGTTGAAATACCCGGCATTGATTCCGCCGACCCGCACATAGCCCTCTGCCAGCAGTTCTCTGTCTTCCAGCTGGGTAAGATACACGGGCGTTTCACTGTAGTCCACCTTCAGAAAGGTTGTCCGGCACGGATCGATCCGCAGGATGTCATACTCCACTCCGGCCAGCACGCCGCTTTCATGTCTGACCTGCGGTACGGTCCCTTCTTCGGCATAAATATTGATGGCAGTGGAAATTTTCCGGCGCTGATAATGCGCCCGTTTTGTTTCATCCCAGCAGTTGATCACCTGTTCCGCGCGCACAGGAAAAACCTGCCCTGCCAGGATCACCAGCACAGACAGGATTTCAAGAACGCAGCGGATTCCGTGTGCCGGCCGTTTCACAGCATTTATTGTAGCGCCGCACACTCATGAAAAACAGCGGAAACTCCGCTGTCTTTTCTGATTCCTCTGACGGATCCGTTCAGATCAGTTTGAAGGGTTTTACGCCTTCCACCGCAATTGCGGCATCGATCACCGCGTCATCGTTGTCGATATCGACTAACGTATAGCGGTCATTGCCCATGCCGAGCTCCTTCATATACGAAAGCTGACGCAGGCCGTGTCTTGTTTCAATGCGCTCCACAAGCGCTTTGTGATCCTTCTCGCACATCGCATAGATCATATCGATGGAAGCCTGGTCTGCCGCAAGAATATCAAGGCTTGCGACAATCCCGACGTTCGGGGTCACAACCGGCTGTGCCGCAACCCCTTCGCAGTCGCAGGAGACCGACATATTGCGCATGACATTGATGAAACTGATGTTTTTTCCAAAGTGATCGACCGTGGCCTTGGTGGATTCACTGATGCGCTCCATCAGTTCATCTTCCCGGATACCCCACATGTCATCCGATCCTTCTCTGGTATGAATCATCTTCTTGCCGATGCGGCCGTCGGCGCATCCGATGCCAAGGTTCTTATTCGAGCCGCCGAAACCGCCCTGCACATGACCCTTGAAGTGTGTCAGCGCCAGCAATGAGTCATAGTTCTTCATGTGATCGCCCACGGACATTTCCGTGAACCACTTCCCGCCGGTGACCGGCAGGAACTCGGTTCCGTCTTCATCCATGATATCAACCGGGCAGAAGGTCCATCCGTTGACCTTCAGGGTTTCGCGGTGCTGTTCGGTGGTATACCGGTCCCCTTCATAGTAGGTGTTGGTCTCCACGATCGCCGCATTGTCATCCAGTTCGGATTCAAAGAGCTGTTTCACCCAGGTATAGGGAATGATATTCGGTCCGTGCTTTTCCCCGGTGTGCAGCTTCACGCCGAGTTTTCCGGTCAGATTCGCACTGACGCGGCGGTAGATCCGGATCAGTCCCTCCGCCGAAAGGTCCCGTGTGAAATAGACAACGGATTCTCCTCCCGTGCGTTTTTCATAAGGAACATACGCAGCTTTGTTTTCAGACATTCAATGATTTCCTCGCTTTCTTCTGAACAGCTTGATTCAAATGATCATTTCCCGCATCTCCTTCAGGAGTGCGGCGTACCTTTCACTATCTTTATATAAAAAACCACAGGCTTTTTCAATCGCATTGCACAGGGTGACCGGGCTCGCTTCAGTAATGATCAACCGTCTCTCCGCCGCAGCACAGATCATAAATATCCCGGCCGGTCTTTTTCTCGAAATACCCGATCAGGTTCATCGTGAGCCCCTTCTTGTCTTCGGGGTATGCCGGATACCGCGACATGATATCCGCCAGGCGGTCTTCCATGCGCATGATGCCGGATGCGCCGCTGATATTGTCACAGAGCTGGATCAGCCGGTCATAGTCATCATATTCGATGGCCGAAAGCGCCTCAAACATCTCCTCGATTTCTTCATCGCTCAGATCAAATGCCCCGCCGTATCCCCGCTTTTCCTGCAGCGCAAAGGAATGGGTCAGACAGACCCGCGCGATCGCCGGATACCCGAGTTCATTCATATATTTCCAGCCGTAATAAACATGTCCCAGCTGGACGTTTCCAAACTGTCTTCCGATATCGTGCAGAAGGCCGGACACATAGCAGCGCTCCGGATCCAGCCCGGCAGCCGTGCCGATTGCCTCCGCGCTCCTTGCGGCGTTGCGGCAGTGATCGCCCCATTTCCCGGGGTTCCGGGAAAGTCCTTCTTCCAGCAGCCGTTCCGCTTCTGCGCGGGACGGAATCACAGGTTCATTCTTCATGGGACTATTCTCCCACAGAATCACGCTTCCTTCCAATTCCCCGGCGGCTTCCGGCCGGCTCGTCGGGCAGAAAAAACCCCGCTTCGACGAAGAACGCAAAGCGGGGAACATGCACGTACAAATCTTTTATCTGCGCCCAGGTCACGCATAGCCTGCCGGACACCGTGTCCAACAACTCGTTAAAGAATAAAGTTTCTTAACATGATCCGCCCATGCGGTGTCAGGATCGATTCGGGATGAAACTGCACGCCGTAGATCGGAAAGGTTTCATGCATCACAGCCATGATCTCTCCGTCTTTGGTAACCGCCGTCACCTTCAGTTCGTTCGGCATCGTAGCAGGATCCGCCGCCAGGGAATGATATCTCGCAACCGGCTCTGTTTTTTCACAGCCTGAAAACAGCGGGCATTCCGGATCGAGTTGTGCGATCGACTGCTTGCCGTGCATCAGCTGTTTCGCATACGTCACAGAAGCGCCGAACGCAGCGCAGATTGCCTGATGGCCGAGACATACGCCAAGCGTGGGAATCGTCTGTCCCAGCTCTTTTGCGGCTTCCATCGTAATTCCGGCATCTTCCGGCCGTCCCGGACCCGGCGAAAGAATGATGCGGTCGGGATGCAGGGCACGGATTTCCGGTACCGTCAGCTCATCGTTGCGGATGACCCGGATATCCGGATTGATCTCGCCGATCAGCTGATAAAGGTTGTAGGAAAAACTGTCATAGTTATCGATCAGAAGAATCACAGGTCCACCTCCTGCGCAAGTTCCAGCGCCTTCAGCGAAGCTTTCGCCTTATTGAAACACTCTTCATATTCCTTTTCCGGTACCGAATCGGCCACGATGCCGGCACCGCTGCGCACGAATACCCGGCCGTTTTTCTTATAGGCGATCCGGATTGCGATGCAGGTATCCATATTCCCGGTAAAGTCGATATATCCGATCGCTCCGCCATAGATACCGCGCTTGTTGTTTTCCAGTTCTCCGATCAGCTGGCATGCCCGGATCTTGGGCGCACCCGACAGCGTACCGGCGGGAAGCACCGCTTCAATGGCGCTCAGGGCATCGCATCCTTCCCGGATCTCTCCGCGCACGGTAGAGCCGATATGCATGACATGGGAGTACCGCTCAATCGAGTGGAGTTTCTCCACTTTTACCGTACCGAACCGGCTGATCTTGCCGAGATCATTCCGGCCAAGATCCACCAGCATGTTATGTTCGGCCAGCTCCTTTTCATCCTGCAGGAGTTCGGCTTCCAGTGCCCGGTCTTCCGCTTCCGTCTTTCCTCTTGGCCTTGTGCCGGCAAGCGGAAAGGTATGGAGCGTACCGTCTTCAAGTTTGACGAGCGTCTCGGGTGAAGCACCGGCCACCTCCACATCGGTGCCGGAAAAGTAGAACATGTACGGCGACGGATTGAGGGTGCGGAGCACCCGGTAGGTGTTGAACAGACTTCCTTCAAACGGCACGCTCAGCCGGTTGGACAATACGATCTGAAAGATATCTCCTTCATGGATGTGATGTCTTGCCTTCTCTACCATCGAGCAGAACGACGCCCGGTCAAACAGCGCGCTTACCTCGCCAGTCATCCGGCCGGCCGGCTCTTCCGATTTTTCGCCGCACCGCAGAAGGTCGGCCAGTTCTTCGATTTCCCTGCATGCCTTCTGATATCCGGCTTCGCCGTCCTTGAGCTTCATGTTGGAAATCAGAATGATCTTCTGTCGGATGTTGTCAAAGGCGATGACATTGTCAAACAGCATCAGATCAACATCCTTGAAATTCTCCGTATCCTCCGCATCCGTCTTTACACTCGGCTCAACGTAGGAGAAGAAATCATAGGAGAAATACCCGACAAGACCGCCGGTAAACGAAGGAAGATACGGAAGTTTCGGGCTCCGGTATTCCTTCAGAATGTTTCGCAGCACTGCGGAGGGATTGCCGGTATACGCGTCGGTCTTCCCTTCCGATACGACGGTTGTAACGCCGTTCATACAGGTGATTTCCATCTTCGGCTCAAAGCCGAGAAAGGTATATCTTCCCCAGGTTTCATCCGCCTTGGCGCTTTCCAGCATATAACAATGCCTGGATTTCTTTTTCAGAATCCGCACCGCCTCGATCGGGGTGATGAAATCGGAAAGGATCTCCGCGCTTACCGGAAGTACGTCATACTCCCCGGTGCGCGCAATGTTCTGCACTTCACTGAATTCCGGCCGAAACTCCATAATGACCTCCTGTTAGTTCCTATTACTCTAAAGTACATGCATTTACCTGTGTTGAAAACAGATTCTTTTTCAAACGTTCTGCCTCCTGTCACGAAAACCGCCCCGAAGAGGACTCCGGAGCGGGTGATGATTATTTGAGATCGGTCATTGAAGTGACGCCGGTCAGGGCCTGAAAGTCGCTGATGAAATCTTCCACCGCACCGTCAATTGCGGCATTCTTTGCGAACCCCTTAATGATATCGGCGCTGCAGGTCACATTATCAATGCCGTACGCCGCAAGTTCCTTCACCTGCCGGCTGTTTTTGAACGACGCCGCAAGCACCTGGCAGTCATACCCGCAGGCATCCAGGATATCCTGAATCTCCCGAACGACCTGGATCCCGTCATATCCCATATTTTCAATGCGGTTGACATACGGCGCCACATACGAAGCCCCGGCCTTGGCCGCAAGATACCCCTGCATGGCCGTATAGACTGCCGTTCCGCAGGTCGGAATTCCTTCCTTCTTCAGTGCCGCAATTGCCTTGAATCCGACCGGTACGGAAGGAATCTTCACAACGGTGTTTTTCCCAAGCAGATCCATGATCATATGCGCATCATTGATCATGCCTTCATAGTCGGCTGCCACCGCCTGCACAAAGATCGTGCGTTCCTCGCCGATCACACTGCGGATCTGCTTCAGGGTTTCCCGCGGATCCCGCTTTGTTTTGGCAAGAATACTGGGGTTTGTCGTAACACCGTCGATCGGGTAATACTCCGTAAGATACCGGATCGCGTCAATATCCGCATCATCAATAAACAGTTTCATACGATTTCCTCTTTCTGTAAGTGTACGGTTCTCTATGCCAGGTTATTATACTTCACACCCGCCTTCCCTGCGCAAAGGAACCGCTTGCCCGTTCCGCACAACAGACGTAGAGACAAGAAGGCAATCCGTGCTATACTTGTACCGTATCGGGGTCGTAGCTCACCTGGGAGAGCGCATCGCTGGCAGCGATGAGGTAGAGGGTTCGAGTCCCTTCGGCTCCACTCCTAAACCGCGAAATTACGCGGTTTTTTATGTTTTTGACAATTCGTAGCCGGATTCGTGCTTGTAAGAATAATATCTCCGTTATAATCACAAAACACCAGATCATAATCATGATATGACAATACTTCTCTCAGCATTTTCGCTCCTTCCGGCCCGACAGGCACTGTGCGGACCGACTGAGGTGTTTTTGTCTCACGGATCGTATTCATCTCTGTCCGTGTTGACCCTGTTTCACGTTCTATAGAGACTTGTAATCCATAAGAATCGGATATACATTATAATGCTAATAGTTAATGCATGTTATTCTGCAAAACAGGAGGTAACGAGATCATGACAGACAACAAAAATCTCAATGAAGAAGAAGTATTTGAACAGGAAGTCAATGATGAAGAACTGACAGCAGTATCAGGCGGACGCAAACCTGCACCGTTCTCTCTGGGATGCGAAAACTCTTCCCAGCGTTACATTTATGACTGGGAATTCCCGAACTGTGCATCTTCCGTAGAAGAAGGAAGCTGGTGCGGAAGTGCCGACGCATGCGTAAAAGCAGCCATCGAATACTTAGGCATGCGAAGCTGCACCAAATCATGGAAGTAAAGAAATAACGGATAAGGAGATTTGATCATGGAAGAAAACAAAACAATCGGAACTGCAGAAATAGAAAAACTGAGTGAAGAAGCTCTTGCACGTGCTGCCGGCGGCTGCGTGCTCGCGTGCGACTACGAATGCGTTGATTATCGTATCCTTATGTTCGATAATGAAACACGGACGTATCAAGCATTCAGATGCAAAAACTGCGGTGCGGAGCATTTTTACAGAATGGAGGGCGGCTGGAATGAACCGTCGTACCTTGTTGAAGTCAGCAGGGAAGAATATAACTTTTTCTGCAAAAAGAAATAAGATACGGCTGCTTTCCTTAAGATTTCCCATCCGCATGATCGAAAACAGAGCCTGATGATGCCGGCTCTATGATACATGACTATGGGTTGCTTAGAAACAAGCACCAACATAGGCAATGCAATTCTAATAAGAGGGTATGCGTCGGTTTTCTGACAGCATACCTTTCTTGTTTTCTCCGTTATCAATGCAAAGGGAGCAGCCACCTATGACTCAAATCCCTTTTATTTATGCGCTTTATTTGGATTTATCTTTTCCGCGGACGGATTCATGTATACCCGGGACGAAACCCTGCCCTGCACAAAAAAACAGCCCCTTTTTCAGAGACTGTCCATACCTGCTCAGCCGATTTTTTCCCGCATCAGCGCCATGACCTCTTCATGGGAGACAGGCGTGCCGGTCATGATGTTGTCCGTTTCCTTGTCACCAAAGACATACAGATTATCGTTGTGGTCACGCTCAGAGAACCCGACAATCGGTATCCCTTTATCATTCATGTATCTTATCAGCATCCATAACGGATACTTATTGGATGTGATTTGTATCCAGGCATCCCGATCATGATAATATACGTAATCGAATAATTCCTTGGTCTGTCTTTCTGTTCCGCCCGAAACATTTTCCATCGCTTCATCATCGAGAACATTAATTGAAAAGATCTTCGCCATTTTA
>CAJOLG010000006.1 GCA_905235315.1 uncultured Solobacterium sp.
GAAGATATTGTCTTACAATCTGACAAAACATTTAAAAGCATTCTCATTACCGGAGCACGGCAAACCGGGAAAACAAAAATGATAAAAGAACTGTTTCCCGAAAAAAAGTATGTACTCATTGATGATCCTTTCATAGAGGAACAGGCAATCAGCAATCCGAATATGTTCATGATGCTCAATCCGCCGCCTGTCATCTATGATGAAGTTCAGAGAGCGCCGGAATTGTTTCGATACATCAAAATTGCCTGTGACTCGTCAGACGACAAAGCCCAATTTTGTCTGTCCGGGTCACAGCCTCTGGAACTTGGAGAAAGCCTCCGAATCGCTGGCAGGAAGAGTCGGTATTATTGAACTCGCGCCTTTGTCCCAGCGCGAGATTGATCGTGATTCCTTCACGCTTCCTTTCGTCCCTACATTGGATTACATCAAAAAGCGCAGTCAAAGCGCCATCATGCCAACGAATATCTGGGAGAGAATTCATCGGGGTGGGTATCCCGCGCTGCAGGATCCGGAAGTAGAATGGAGCATGTTTTTCTCCAGTTATGTGAAAACCTATCTTGAGCGGGACGTGCGCAAACTGACAGCTGTCCAGAATCTGAATGATTTCAGACGCTTCATGGTCGCCGTTGCCGCGCGAACCGGACAGATTGTTAATTACAGCAATATTGCGGATGAGATCGGCAAGGATCAAACAACAGTAAAAGCGTGGATGTCCATTCTGGAAGCTTCAGGGATCGTGTATCTGCTCGAGGCATATACGCCAAGCGTGCTGAACCGTGCGATCAAGAGTCCGAAGGTTTATTTCCGTGATACCGGGCTTGCAGCATATCTTACTCGCTGGCTTACCCCGGAGACATTGGCAAATGGAGCTATGAGTGGCGCTTTCTTTGAAACCTTTGTCATTTCAGAGATTCTAAAGTCCTATTCCAACAGAGGAATTGATTATCGTTATTGTGTGTCTTATTACAGAGGCCGCGACAAGAAAAAGGTCAAAAAAAACGGTGAGACCGTCGTAGTCGAGAGCGAGATTGATCTGATTATTGAAGAGAATGGGATGCTCTACCCAATCGAGATCAAGCAAGGGACAAAAGTCAGCGCTGATGAAGCGTCGGCTTTCCCCGTTCTCGACAAAGTAAGTGAAAAAAAGCGTGGAACCGGAGCCATCATATGTACCTGTCCTACCCCAGGGATGCTCAGAGATAATCTGTTCCAAATCCCGGCGTGGTATATCTGACCTTCCGCCTTTCTTTGCATGATGAGCTTCTCATAGTGCTCATCTGCAGCCCACCTTTCAGACCAATAGTTGCACAGAAAGATTGTTATTTCAATATTCTGGCGCCATTTTTAGTTTCGTTTCCTGAAAATCATTCGAAAACAGAATTAACAATTAAGGACACACGATCCTGTGTGGTCACCGTGCAAGATGCATGATAGATGCTATGATTTCTATCCGGGCACAGCTTTCTGCAATCTCTTCCGGAGTAAAGATTTCAGCTTCCAGATCGTTCCAAGTTAGATTCTTGTTGTTGCTCATATCTTCCCGTTCCTTTCTATGATAAAGCCTTTAGAAAATCCAGAATCCTTTCAAAGGCAACAGAAGCTTCCATTTGTAGCCAATTGTCCCGACCACTGTTTTCCACGGATTGCTTAAACCCCTTATCGCTAAATACTCTGTTCACTCTTTTGATGACAGCTGTCATGTCATTCTCTCGCATATCAGGATCATCCAAAATATAGGTATGAATACATTTCAAAAGGTACGCCTTATCAACGCGTTCCGATAGATAACAAAGATCAAAGATATCTTTTACACGTCCGGAAAACGTTCCAAATCTTACCAGGGCTCTAAGTTTTTCGGCAAATATTTGTTCAGAAGAATTCATAAGAAGACTTGCACCTTCATTATCGAGGCAAACATCGAAGCAGTACTCTTCCTGTTCAATCTGAACATTTTTATGAACACCTATGTCTATTTTGCTTTTCAGGATATTACCGTTATCATCAGAAATGGTTATCCAAACTCTCTTGCCACGGTATTCCTGCTGAGAAAGCTCCTCTATCGGTCCTTCAGCCTTTATGGTGAGCCCTTCAAGGCAGTTCAACTTTTCAATGAAACCTCGTATGGATGCTTCATCTATTGAGTATTTGATAAAATCAAAATCTATATCCCTGGTGGCACGGCGGACATTTCCGGTGATGCTTCTCATAACAACTCCACCCTTGATTGTCACATTCTTGCTTAATGAGCTCTCTGAGATTGCTTTTAAAATAATATCCTGACATACTCTTGCGTCCGCAAGTAACGCACTGTAGCCTTCCGATCGGTAATTTGCTGCCAGCTTTTCAAGATTAGCCATCAGTAAACCTCCATCTGTAACGTCCTTATAATCATATCTCGCTTCGGCATGATTTCCGCATAATCTCTTATTTTTTCCGGATCAAGCTGCGGGAGAATTCTTCTGTAGTTGCCTATGATTTCTTTGTAATAATTAAACGGCAACTTGCTTTTATACCGGATCAGTTCAATTAGCATTCGCTCCCGGTCGAAAACAGGAATTGGAAAACCTTTTTCTTCTATGGTTGTTTTCCCGATCGCCAGCAGATCCTTTGGCATGAAAATCTGCTTAACCCTTTTGTCAGAAACAGGAGCTGCTTCTCTTTTCGTAGCAAGAAAATACTCATCCGGTATTTCGTCTGTCAAGCCATAAAGGTAAAAGGCCGTGTTCAAAGTGACAACTGCGTTGGGGTATTTATAACAGACAAGTGCTAATTCAGGAACGTATTCTCTTTCTGAATAAATACCCTTATCAATCCGAAATAGTTCTCCAGCGTTGATTTTCTGGCGGACAAAGTAATCAGATCCATATTCTCGTAAACACTCTGAGCGCGATTTCATTAGTCAATCCCCTTTCATTATCCTATGCAAAAGTAATGGTTTTGCATAGGATAATATAATTTTACCTTGGCCTTTGCCAGTTGTCAAGGAAAATGTTCGATAATCATCTGCATTTCATTGGGTTTTGCAGAGGGTTTTATAAAACTATTAATCATATCTTTAGCACTTGGCAAGCTGAAGCTGTCTTAGGTCACGTCTCATTCACTTGTTTTCCATAATGCCTCCTCATTTGCCAATTAACGCAAAAATGACCGAAGCAACGGCATACCTCCGTCATTCCGGTCATCCTCAAAGATAGTGAAAGCGCCGACACTAACGCCGACGCTCTTATCACATTTCAATTATTCAGTTTTACAGTTATCTTACAGTACGGAATCTGAATCTATTAATCTTCTTTGTCTTCCCACTTTTCCAGCACTGCTTCAACCTGAGCAATCAGCTTTTCCTTTTCCGGGATTACATAGGTGTAGGTCGAAGCGAAGATGTTGTTGGAAAGGCCACCCAGAGCATACTCTGCACTTACGTTATCCTTGTCGGTACATAGAATGATTCCGATCGGCGGGTTGTCTCCCGGCTCATTCACTTCCGCTGCATAGTAGTTCAGATACATATTGAGCTGACCAACGGCCTCTGGCATCAGTTTCACCGTCTTGAGTTCGATCAGGACATATGCGTGCAGCTCTTTATTGTAGAATACCATGTCCACATAGTAATGCGTGTTATTCAGCGTGACGCGTTGCTGCGTTCCCACGAACATGAAGCCTCTGCCAAGTTCCAGCATAAAGTCTTCAATCTGCCTGACCAGAGCTTTTTCAAGTTCATTTTCAAGAACGGGTTTGTTCTCTGGAATACCCAGGAACTCAAAGACATACGGGTCTTTTACGATATCTTCTGGAGCTGCAAGCTCCTGACCCTTGGTAGCCAGTTCATACACTTTTTCTTTATTCGCTTTGCCGTCAGATAGCAGCAATCTTTCAAAGAGAGACGTTGAGATCTGCCGTTTCATCTCTCTGACAGACCAGCCGGAGCTCACATTCTTTCTCATAGAAGCTACGACGATCCTGATCAGAGATAATAAGAAGTTCACAGTAATGAGACCAGCTTAATTTGCCAGACAGTGTCTGGCAATTTGGATAGGCCAGGAAGAACGCGCGCATATTTTGAAGGTTTGACCTGGAGAAGCCTTTGCCGAATTCCTTTGAAAGAATACGAGAAAGCTGTCTCAGAGTCTGCTTTCCATATTCTGCTCGTTCATTATTATTTTGTTCGTGTTCGACGATTACGCGTCCAATATTCCAGTAGGCGAGTAACTGCTCGTTATTAACTTCTCGAGACACATTATAACGAGCGGTGTTCATGATTTCCCTTATTTGAGCAATCATGTCCTGTGGAATCATACCTTCGTTTTCCATACAAGAATCCTTTCTGCAATTTGCCAGACAGTGTCTGTTAAATCTTATTCGTCTTCCTTTGGCGGTTCCTCTGTCAGCTCGATTACATCCGTGATCTCGCACTGAAGAGCATCACAGATTTTCTCCAATGTCTCCATGCTGATTCCTTTGTTCTTACCCATGTTAGCAATCATATTTGTGGTCAGCCCGGCAGCGATTCTAAGATCTTCTTTTTTTCATGTTCTTATCCAGAAGCGTGTGCCACAGAGGCTTATAGCTATTGTGTTCCTTTCGGATGTGTGTTCCGAAACGCTGTTACGGACGGAGGAATCTCCGGTCACTTCAGTTCGATGTTATTGCGGGACAGGATCTCCTGTACTTCCCGTGCCAGCGCTTTTTCCATTTCCCCGCGGTCAAGCTCTTCCACCTCAACGCTGACCCAGCAGTCCATTCCGCCGCCGCTGAAGGAGGAGACGCCGGAGAAGAACGGTTCGCCGATGATCTGCGGATATTTCTTCGGCAGCTGGCTGATCTCCTGGCGGAAGACCGTTTCGAAGCTGTCAATGTCCTCCGTGAGCGGAACCCGGAAGTTCACGGTCGCAAAGCTGTTCCGCATGGTGAGATTGGTAACCGAGGAGATGTTGTGGTTGTTAATGATCTTTACGTTCTTGTCCCAGGACATGACCTTGGTGGTACGGAGCCCGATCTCCTTTACCATCCCGCGGTAGCCGCCGATTTCCACGATATCGCCTACCTGGAACTCTTCCTCAAAGATGATGAAGAGACCGGCAATGATATCCGTAATGAGGCTCTTTGCGCCGAAGCCGACGATCAGCGCAAGGAAGCCGACCGAGGCTGCCAGGCTGCGCACATCCATGCCGAAGAAGCCGAAGACCACATAGGCAAAGGCAATCGCCGCAATGTATTTCACACAGCTGCTGAGCAGCCGGCAGACGGTCTCTGCCCGGGCTCCGAGCAGCCGCCCGATCAGGCCCAGCACACTGCGCAGGAAATACGCGCCGACACAGATCATCACGCCGTAGATCACGGACGCGCTCGCCGCAAAGATATTGAACCCCCTGTCCCAGCTCATACTGAGCGCATAGGAAATCAGGTTGTTTTCCCCGAAAAGCCGGTCCCGGAATTCCACCACCAGCAGGAAGAGCACGGCGAGTACCAGAACCACCCGGCCGACCACAAAACTGAGTTTTTCCTCCGCGCTCATGCCGGTCCATTCCGGCGGCAGGAGGCGGCGGGTCTGTTTCCGCAGGAACACATTGTTCTGCTCTTCCTGGCCGGTTTCCACCTTGATCGTTCCGTCACTCCGGCGCTGCGGGATCTTTTCGGCCCGGGTGATTTCTTCTTCTGCCCGGTGCGGAATGGCCATCCGCTCAAGCCGCCAGGTCAGGATCAGAATGCTCAGTAAAACAAGGACGGCGGAAAGCACGACATAGGTCGTCCGCCCAAGGAAGATATCCTGAATGGAAAGCGCGGTATAGAGAAACACATCATCGACCTGTTTGGAGGCCGCGTAGTATTTTCCCCCGCCGGCTTCGAGATAGCCGGTAAACCCGCTCCGCAGGGACAGGTCCGTAAACCCGTTCTCGCGCGCAGGCTTGCCTTCCAGGCTGTGATCCGGGAAATACTGGATCACGCCGTCTTCCTTCGCCTCAACCGCGAAGTTTTCAAACGTATTGGAGAGAACCGAATTGTCAAAGGTATTGGAAAGTGCGGTGACCGACAGGGCAAAATCCAGGTCATCCGGGCGGCAGGCCATCTGAAGGAAGCCGTCCACATGGCCGGTCAGATCTTTTGTCGTGACCGCGGTAATCCGGTCACGGAACCCGGTCAGTTCGTTGACCTCTGTTTTGCGGATCACCGCCGGAAATCCGTTTTTCAGCGGATTGAACACATAGGACTGGGCGGAAGGATCCGTGCTGATCTGATACCCCACATAGACCGAATCCGAAACGGTCTCGGTTCCCGTGCGGTCAAACAGCATCGCATACTCCAGCCGGAAGATCCGGCTGATCCGGTTCAGTTCGTCCTGGGTGCGCTGTTCGGGATGGTCGCTGAGATACGCCGATACCATCTGTGCATCCCGGATGGAAGAGTCATCGATGTCCGTTTCGACATCCTTCTCGCACTGAACCGCATCATAGTAGGCCATCTCCGCGTTTTTCAGCGCCTCGGGATACGTGCGGATGAAGTTCGAAAGCCCGCTCGCCGTGCAGGCGTAATAGGCAAGGCTGCCGCACGCCAGAACAGACAGCGCAAGGAAGGCACTGTTTTTGTAATGCAGGAGCTGCTTGGTCATCCGCGTCTCCTTGCGGTTGTTCACATAGTCATCCCGCAGGAAATAACTGTAGGCAACATACAGCACGACCGCCAGCAGGATTCCCGTCCAGACCGGGGCGACTGTGTTGGCCACTGCGGTGGCTGCTGCCTCGATGGAGGTTCCGTAATAGAGATCCATGCCTAGCCGGTCCACATGCCGCTTTAACATGATGGCCCGGATCCCGCGGACTTCCGCCAGAATAAACGGCTCTTCGGTTTCGGACGAAATGAAGGAAGGCAGCTCGCGGATCTCTTCGATCAGATCCTGTGCCGGCATGCCGTATTCGTCCACGTGCGCTGTGATCTCCACGGTACCGCTGCGGACACCGACCGCGATGTTGTGTCCTTCCTCGAGATTCATTGCGATGACTTCCTCCGGGGTAAAGATATTGTCCATAAACCGGAGATAATCGTTCCGAAGAATGCGCTGCACCACGGTAAGGGAATCGTTGACCCGCATGCAGTAATACCGGTCGCCATTGTATTCATAATAGCTCCGGTCATAGACCTCCGTCTGTAAATGCGCGCAGAGGGCAGAAACCGCCTCCGCGGGAGGAAGTTCCCCACGGCTGTCCAGCACCGTGCCGGTACGCCGGTCCAGCAGGAACAGAAGGCCGTCTGAAAGATACCGGTCCGCAAGGGACAGGGTTTCTTCGGGTTCAACTCCTTCATTCTCCCGGATGTGTTCCAGCATCTCCAGCCGCTGTAAATACTCCGTGTCAAAGATCCCGGTAAGGCCGTCACTGGCATCTTCCGCACCGCGGATGGACGCAAACAGGCGGTCCATACTGTTACTGACGTTCTGCTCTGCCTTCAGGATCTGAATGACGGCCGCATACATACTGAGGACCGCTCCGCTGATCACAAGAAGCAGAACAGCGGCGATCAGAACGCTTCGCATCGAACCCGGGCGCCGGGGTTTCCGGCCAGCCGGCTTTTTCGTTTCTGCCATTGTTCTCCTCCTTTCCTTACAGCGGCGGTATCTCCGCCTTCTTCAGAATCTGCAGTACTTCCCGGTTCAGAATCCGTTCCATCGGAATCCGGTCCTTTTCCGTTACTTCGGCAGCGATACTGCACTTCATTGTCGTTCCGCTGAGTTCGGTAACCCCGCGGAAATACGGTTCCCCGATGAATTTCGGATACGCGGTCTTTAACGGCGGAAGCTCCGTTTGGAACAGCGCCTCAAGATCGCGGATCCGAACCTTGGAAGAAACGCGGAATTCCGCAAACGCAAAGCTGTTTCGCTCGGTGCGGTTGATGATATCCGCAAGCTTCGAGTTACTGATGATCAGCACATTGTTTTCAAAATCGATCAGTTTCGTGGAATGGATGCCGATTTCCCGCACGATGCCCAGCTTTCCGCCGGTATCGATGATATCGCCGACCTTGAATTCACTTTCAAACATCAGAAACAGACCGGCAATGATATCCGCGGTGAGATCCTGCGCGCCCATACCGACGAGCAGTGCCGTCACGCTGGCCGTTGTGATGATCGCTTCCACCCGGACACCGAGAAATCCGAAGCCGATATACGTCACCAGAATGACAGAGATATATTCCGTCGCACTGCGCAGCAGGCGGCAGATGGTTTCCCCGCGCGGACTGAGAATGCGCGAGAGAACCTTCAGGACATAGATCACAATACTGACGCCGATCATCGTCATCAGGATCAGAATCATGACAGCGGTGACCCCGTAGATATTCAGGCCGCGCTGCCATCCCCCGTCCAGCACCTTAATGATCATGGAGTTCTTCGACAGCACCCGGTCACGGAACAGCAGGATCAGCGCTGCCGCAACCCCGACGATCTGACACATTCTCAGAATCAGGGTCGTGGTCTGTTCTTCCGGGCTGGCCGGCAGGCCATGCTCATTGATTCCGATGTGTCTTGCGGTGATCTTCGGCGGATCGGTGTAGCCCTCGCCCTCTTCCGGGGGAAGCGGCTCTTCCGACGGCGCGGTGCCGACATGGATGATTTTCAGCCGGCGGCTGCGCATTGAGGCATACTGCAGGATCAGGAAGGCTGCGGCGGCCGAAGCCAGGGTAAACGGAAGCCGGGTGCCGTACACCACCGAGAACGGAAGTGCGGTATAGATATAGTCCCCTTCCAGGTTTCCCTGGGTCATATAGTACGGGACTCCGACGATGTTTACCCGGCCGCTGAAGTCTTCCTTCAGCGTTTCTTCCGTAAAGCCGTAGTCCATCGGATCCAGGCCGTCCAGCGCTCCGTACGGGGTGTGGATAAAGCGTTTCGTATCCGAACTGATCAGATAGAAATCCGTCGGGCTGCTTTCGTTTTTCCGGTCCAGGATGGCAGGCACGGAGATACTCTCCCTGATTTCAGCTTCCCGCTGACCGGAGATCGCCGCTGCGATCACCCCGGTCGGGACTTCGTCCGCATCCAGCAGAGGACCCGCCGCAACCACCTGGTTTACGCCGGTCAGGTCATTTTCCCCTTCCACGGTGATCGGCCATCCGCCGTTGAGCAGCCGGCGCAGAGAATTCGATGTCGTTCCGGCGGGTCCGGAAAGACTCAGGCCGATATAATCCGAATCCGTAACCGTAAGATTCCCGTCCCTGTCAAATGCCATGAGGTATTCAAAGCCAAAGGTATCCGACAGCTGACGCAGGGTATCTTCCCGGATCCGCTCCGGCTTCAGGGAAAGATACCGGGATACCATCTGGATCTCATCTTCGTAATTGTAGTGGAAGCACGCGATGGCCGCCTCGGCGATCTGTTCGTTGTCTGCGATCATATCCCGCACGGCATCAATCTCCTGGCTGTCATCCATCACATACAGGGAAACGCAGAACATGGTTCGGGTATAATACGCAACCAGTGCGGTAAGCACCACGCCGAGCACCAGCAGGATGCGCCGCTTGCTTTGGAAGCCGCGCTCCGCCTGCGGGGTATCTTCCGTTTTCTGCCGTCTGCGGTACTGAATCAGATAGAACAGCAGGATGATCATGGCAAAGATCACGGCGCCGAATGCCGCAAGGGCAGATAACACCGACTCTTTGAACACATACTGGACATCCAGCATATAGTACACGGTGATCGCCGCCTCGGTATCAAGCCGCTCGCCGAAGATAAAATACGCTTTGTTTTCAAAGATCCCGCCGGCAACCTTGCCCCCCGAGGGATCGTCGGCCACTGCCTCCGTGATCCGCAGGACATCTTTCATCGGGGTATCCTCGGGAATCTGATACCGGGCAGGGCCGGCATAATACATGCCGTCTTTTTCCGCAATCATAAACGAATGGCGGTTCATGGTGGATTCAATCAGCTGCTTTGCGTCATAGAGGTTCTCCGCAATATAGTTCTGCCATGCGAGGTCATCCCAGATCATGACCGTCTCCCCGCCCGGCAGCCGTTTTAACTGAATCCGGCTGTACAGATTCTCGTCGTCCACCGTCACAACATCTTCACCGTCTGCCGCAGCGCGCAGATAATTCTGAATCCGGCCCTGTGAAAGATACGGAAAGCTCTCCGTCTGCACGATCACCGCTCCGTCTGCGTCATAGACCGAAAACGGGAGGGCATTTGTGAGATACGTCTCATCCGCCTGTTCCAGCAGCTCGCGGTCATTCTCATAGAGGGAGGAAATAAACGCCAGTTTTTTTGCGCTCTCCGCCTCAAAGTCCTGCGTGATGCGCTTCGTGTATTGTTCGGAATTGATGATGGAGGCTTCGAGATCGTCAATCACCGCAAGGCCTTCAATGGTATACTTCACCCCGTCTGTCACCATGCCGATCCCGGCAAACAGCACAAAAAACAAAACCACCATTCCCGCAATGCCCGCCACAAACCGGAAGGCGGAAATCGGTTTCGCTTCGTTTTTCGTCGGTTCTTTTTTACCCTTGCGTGCCATAAGACAGTTTCATTTTACCAAAAAGGGATGGAGAGAGACGGCAGACGCAGCCGAAAGCAGAAAAAAACCGGTGCGGAAGGTTCTTCCTCACCGGGTTCTTCCGGGGGTTGTCATAACCGGAACCGGCCCCATCCCCTGGGGATCCTGCAGGTATTATTGATCGAATCCGATAACCCGGTAGTCTTTCGCTTCGACCGCTTCTTTCAGGACGGCATCCGGCACATCGTGCGACAACGTCACCACCGCCGTGCCGGCCGTATGATCCGCTTCCGCGCGTTCCACGCCGTCGATCGCTTCCAGCGCTTTCTTTACGGTTGCCTCACAGTGCTCACACATCATTCCTTCCACGCGCAGTACTTTTTCCATATTGGGTTCCTCCTTTTCCTGCAGATTGTTTTCTTCCTTCTCCGGCAGCGCACGCTTCCGCAGCGGGCGGTCCCTCTTTGTGCTGTGAAGATCAAAGAGATTCAGCCGGAGGGCATTCATACACACGGTAACGCTTGACAGGCTCATCGCCGCCGCCCCGACCATCGGATTCATCTTCCAGGGAAACAGCCCTGCCGCAAGCGGGATACAGATGATGTTGTAAAAGAATGCCCAGAAGAGATTCTCATAGATATTGCGCAGCGTTGCCCGGCTTAACCGCACGGCAGCGGCCGCATCCGTGAGCCGGCTGTTCATCAGCACGATATCCGCACTGTCGATTGCCACATCCGTCCCGGCTCCGACCGCAATGCCGGTATCTGCCCGCATCAGCGCAGGTGCGTCATTGATTCCGTCGCCTGCCATCGCGGTCTTCCCGCGCGCTTTGAGCGAGCGGATCACCGCCTCCTTGCCGGACGGCATTACCCCGGCAATCACCCGGTCCACCCCGGCCGCCTTCCCGACTGCCGCGGCAGTGCGTTCGTTGTCCCCCGTCAGGATGACCACCTCAATGCCCATATTCTGCAGTTCGTTCACGGCCTGCGCACTGTCCTTGCGGATCACGTCCGCCGCTGCGATAATCCCGAGCAGCTTCCCGTCTTCTTCAAAGTACAGCGGGGTCTTTCCTTCATCCGCCAGGGTTCCGGCGGCTTCCTTCATCGACAACGGGATCTCACACAGGGTTTCAATATACTCCGCCTTTCCCCCATGGAGCGCATGTCCGTTCCGGACACCACTCACCCCGCTGCCGCCGATGGCCTGAAACGAGGTGAGTTCCGAAGACGGAAGACCGGCTTCCTTCGCCGCTTCCGTAATCGCTTTGGCAAGCGGGTGCTCGCTTCGTTCTTCCAGCGCATATGCTTTTTCCAGCAGTTCGGTTTCCGAGCAGCCGTGCGGAATTGTATCGGTGACCTTTGGCTCTCCTTCGGTGATCGTACCGGTTTTATCCAGCGCAAGGATCTGTGTGCGGCCGGCGTTCTCCAGCGCTTCACCGGTTTTGAACAGAATGCCGTTTTTCGCCCCGAGCCCGCTGCCTACCATGATCGCCACCGGTGTCGCAAGCCCCAGGGCACACGGGCACGAAATGACCAGCACGGAGATGCCTCTTGCCAGCGCAAACGAGACGCTCTTTCCCGCAAGCAGCCAGCCAAGAACCGTGATCCCCGCCACTGCGATGACCGCCGGCACAAACACCCTGCTGACCCTGTCCGCAATGCGGGCGATCGGCGCCTTGGTGGCAGCCGCATCGGAAACCATCTGAATGATCTGGGAAAGCGTGGTGTCTTCCCCGACACGGGTCGCCCGGCAGCGGATATACCCGCTGGTATTGATCGTTGCGGCGCTCACCGTATCCCCTTCCGCTTTGTCGACCGGAATGCTTTCGCCGGTCAGGGCAGACTCATCCACCGATGTCATGCCTTCTGTGATGATGCCGTCCACCGGAATCCGTTCCCCGGGCTTCACCGCAAAGAGATCTCCGACCATGACTTCTTCGATCGGTACCGTCACTTCCTGGTTGTCCCGCAGCACAACTGCCGTTTTCGGCGCCAGTTTCATCAGGCTTCTCAGCGCATCGGTCGTGCGGCCTTTGGACATCGCCTCCAGCATCTTTCCCACGGTAATCAATGCCGGAATCATTGCGGCACTTTCAAAGTACAGTTCATTGTGATACAGCTCCATCAGCTCCATGTTGGAGGCGCCCTTTGTGATCATGCCCGTCATTTCATAGAAGACGAACACACTCCAGCCGAAGGAGACCGCTGAGCCAAGCGCAACCAGGGTATCCATGTTGGGGCTTCCGTGCCGCAGCGCATTGAAGCCGCTGACAAAGAACTGCTTATTGATGATCATAACGGTCAGCGCCAGGATCATCTGCGTCAGGGTGAGCCCAAGATGGTTGTGCTCAAAGAAGGCCGGCAGCGGGAAGCCCCACATGTTGTGGCCCATGGAAATGTACATGAGCGCGATCAGAAACCCGACCGAAAGAATCAGTCGCCGCTTCAGTTTCGGCGTCTCATGATCCTTCAATGCCTCTTCTTCCGCCGCAGGCGAAAATCCGGTTCGAAGAGCCCCTGCGTGTTTCAGGGATGCGCCGTATCCGGCGTTCTCCACCGCTTTGATGATCTGATCCGGCGATGCGGTGCCTTCCACGCCCATCGAGTTGGTCAGCAGGGATACCGCGCAGGAGGTTACCCCCGGCACCGACGATACCGCTTTTTCCACTCTGGCCTGGCAGGCAGCGCAGCTCATTCCGGTAACGATATACTGTTCCATATCCGTTCCTCTACTTCATCAGTTTCTGAAGGACAGAAACCAGTTCATCCACGGATTCATCCTTTCCGGCCGCGATATCCTCCGCAACACAGCCGCGGATATGCGCCGCAAGCAGCTGTTTGTTGAAACTGTTCAGAGCGCTGGTTACCGCCGATACCTGGATCAGGATATCCGGGCAGTAGATATCCTCTTCGACCATCTTTTCAATTCCGCGGATCTGTCCTTCCGCTTTGCGCAGACGCGTCAGCAGATCTTTCTTCTCCGCTTCCGTCCGCGTTTTATGCCGTACGCATTCACACGTTGTCATAGCGTTGTTCTCCCGTCTGTACAATATACCCCCCGGGGGTATCTGTCAACACGGACAGACTTCCGGAAAATGGTTGAATTCATTGGTTGACATATTGGTTAGGATATGCTAACTTATAAGAGGTTAGTTAAGTCTAACCGTGTGGCGCATCGTCTACTCCTTCAAACTCTGTAATCTATGTTCTCCTGGCGAAGCGACACACCCGTCTGCTGTAATGACTGCGGGCAGAACGTCATTGCGGCGAACAACGATCTGAAAAAAACCGTGATCTCTCTTATGTCACGGCTTTTTTCATGGCGCGTTCCTGTACCGTTTGGGCATGGTAAAATACAGAAGAACCGAAAACGGGAACAGGAGGTTTATTTGTATGAAACTGGCTGAAGCACTTCAGGCCCGGGCAGATCTGAATACCCGGATCGCACAGCTGCGGTCGCGGCTGAACAACAACGCCCTTGTGCAGGAAGGCGAAACGACAACCGAAGATCCGGCTGCCCTGCTTTCGCAGATGGATTCCTGCATTGCGGAACTGGAAGATCTGATCCGCCGCATCAACCTTACCAACAGCACCGTCAAAACCGAGGGAAAGACCCTGACCGAATGGATCGCGGCCCGGGATGCGCTGACCCTGAAACTCAGCGTTTACCGTGACGTTGTCGAAACTGCCGGATCCGGCGTTTACCGCGCCCGCGGTTCGGAAATAAGGATCCTGCCGGCGGTGAATGTCACCGCGCTGCAGAAGGAAGTCGATGCCATGGCTAAAGAACTGCGGCAGACGGACAACCTCATCCAGGCTGCCAACTGGGCAAATGATCTGATCTGACAGATTCAAGTCGGTAGGCACTGCCGGAGCGGGCGTGATCTCTGCCGTGAGAGAATGTCACGGTACATACAGGGTGCTTTGAGCGGCACATACTTCACCGTTATGCTCAGACAAGGCATTCAGGCAAACGGTATCATGCACGGTTACTACCATATCGCCGGCCGGTAAGACCGAGGGTGGGTCCGGGGACACGGATTCTGTCAAAACTGCGCGTTTCTGCGCAGTTTTTCGTTGGCTGTTTTGGTATTATAATTCAGGCATGAAATTAAACCCTGAATTTAAAGAAGAATATCTTACCCGCTGGCCGGAGCGCTACTATGATCTTTCGCCCGAAGAGCGCCTGTGCGCCCTTTCGGAAGTTCTGAAGCGGAACCCGGATTCCGCGGAAGATCAGCGGCGGCTGGAGATCCATCGGATGCGGTATGACGATAAGGGAAAAGACCGCTTTCTGAATGCATGGATGATGCTGAAAAGCACGGAGGCACAGCCGCACGGCTTCTTCATGAAGAACAAATTTATCAAGGATGTAACGCGCGAACTCTCCCGCCTTGGCATTGCGCAGGAAGAACCGGATGAACTTCTGAAAGCGGAGTGGAGAGACTTTGCGGATACGATGATCAAAATGTATCTGAACAGCCCCTCCTATCGCTCGGCGGTATTCGGTATGGGCTCGGTCAATGACCGGAATGTTTCCTTCCGGCTTGCGACGGAAGTGGAAACCGTCACAAAAACCGTTCCGGCGCTTGCCCTGGCGGAAGAGTCGGTTCTCCCCTTCCGGGCCATTCTGCTGGAACGGTTCACTGTCCTTGTGCCGAACGGCGGCGCCATCCTGCGGGAAGTTCAGTCAAGATAGTCACTCACATTGTCAATCGTAATGATCTGATACGGCAGACGGATATACTTATCATTTTTAAGATTGAGATGATCCAGGGATTCCCCCCGTGCCAGCGCAATTGCGAGATCGGCCATGGCCTTTGCCTGGCCTTTTTTATCGTTGTATACCGTACCGATCATCTCTCCGTTGACCACGGCCTGTAATCCGGCGGTCGTACCGTCGATGCCGACAATGACCGGCCACGCCGCGCGCGGAATGCCGGCAGCTTTCAGCGCATCAATTGCGCCGAGCGCCATATCATCGTTGTTGCCGAGCACCAGTTCAATCGAATTTCCGTAGGTTTCCAGAAACCCTGCCATGCGGGTCTGCGCCTGCGACCGGCTCCAGTTGGCGATCGCCGAGGCGATCTTGTCCACTTCATAGCCTTCCTCAATCAGCGTATCCACCGAACGTTCGGTGCGCACGACCGCATCCTGGTGGCCGGCTTCTCCCTCCAGAACGATGTACTGGATCACGCCGTCGCCGTTTTTATCCGCCGTTCCGTCCGCGAATGCGGAAGCAGCGACCTGCCCTTCCATCACGCCGGACTGGGCTGCGTCGGCCCCCACATAGTACAGTTCTTCCCACTGGCTCAGGTCTTCTTCCACCAGCTCCCGGTTGAAGAAGATGACGGGAATATTGTTCTTCTTCGCAAGATCGATGATCTTTTTCGGGCTGGTGCGGTCGACCAGGTTGATACAGATGACATCACAGCCCTTCTCGATCATGTTCTCCATCTGCTTGTTCTGTGTCTGCTGGGAGCCCGAGGCATTGTACACTTCCACCGTGATATCCCCGGTGTCTGCCACATCGGTATTGAACTCCTTCATCAGCTCACTGATAAACGTGTCATAGCTGTCGTAGACCGAGACCCCGATCCGGATCTTTCCGTCATTCCGGCTGCGGGATTCTCCGCATCCGCCGAGAAGCGCCGCGCACAGCAGCGCACATACCGCTTTCTTCATACTCTCACCTCATCAGTTGATGACCGGAAACAGGAACGCTGTATTGTCCGGGTCAAACAGATTGTTTTTTGTGATGACTGTGTAGGGGATCTCGCGGTGGATCATCGGAATATTCGGCGCATTTACCCGTGCGACGACATCCGCCAGCGCAAGATATCCCATCTGGAACTCATCCGGCACGATCATGGCCTGGATCCGTTCATGGTCCAGTTCATAGATCGTACGGTCCGAACAGCCGACCCCGTAGAGAACCAGTCCTTCGTCGGTTTCCCCGACGGCGTCCACCGCCTTCTCCAGGGCATCGTTGTCCAGCGCTACGAGAATATCAACCGGCTCCTCCTGAAGCTGTTCGATCAGGAACCCGGTCCCGTCCAGCGTCCAGGCGATCGTTCCGCCTGCTGCGCTGATCCGGTCGATAAAGGATGCCTGCCGTTCCTGCATGGAGCGCATCCGCTGCGTGCCGGCAACCACCCCGATCCGCTTTCGGCTCAGGGCTGTCCGCTGATCATCCTGGATGAGCCGGGCCAGGGCACTTCCGATGCCGGTGTTGTCGGCGGTGATACTGGCGAAGTTGTCACCGGCTTCCGCTTCCGCATCGGTATCCACAAGGCCGAGCACCTTCTCGGCGCAGAGCCGTTTAATCAGCTCTACGGTATCCGAAGTATCGACCAGCTGTACGATTACCCCATCCGCATCCGCTGCTTCACTCCGGATCACCCGCTCTTCTTCCGGGATGCCGGAGAACGAACCGGTCACCGCGTAATCCAATGCCACATTGTAGTCTTCGGCCGCCTGTTCCAGCCCCGCCTGGAAGCGGGTCCACCGCCCGCCTGTGGAGTTTTCCACCACCACGGCGATGCGGGTCATCCGAACCGGCGTTTCCCTGCGGGATGACCTTGACATGTAGAGCAGGCCTGCGGCAGCCATCGCGAGGGCCGCAATCAGCGGCAGAATCCACATTCGTTTCTGTTTCATCCTGCATCCTCCCCGCGGTCCGGGCCTTCAAGAACCTGCCGCATCTCTTCCGAGTATGGGATCGCCGGCATCCGCATGATCACAACGGTTCCGCTGTCCGGTTCGCTTTCCACCGTCAGGCCGTACTGCGGCCCGAAGCGGAGACGGATCCGCTGATGTACATTGTACAGACCGACCCCGCTTCCCTTGGAGCGGACATGGCTGCGGTCTTCATCCAGCAGATGGTCGACCACTTCCTTCGGCATCCCGAATCCGTTGTCTTCGACAGCGATATAAAGATCGCCGTCATCGATCCAGTCACGCACGATGATCATTCCGTCTTCATCCATGTTTTTGACGCCGTAGTAGATCGCGTTTTCGAGGATCGGCTGAATGATGAGCTTGACCGTGGAATATCCGTTCAGCTTCGGATCGGTGTCGAACCGCCAGGTAAAGGCATTTTTGAAGCGGACCTTCTGAATGCGCATATAGTTCTCCGCATGCCGGAGTTCATCTACCAGCGGAATGATTGTATGCCCCTTGGACAGGGAGATACGGAAGATATTGGCCAGCTGGGTAATCATCTGGATCGCTTCCTTACTGCTTCCGCTTTCGATCATCCAGACAATGGAATCCAGCGTGTTGTACAGGAAGTGCGGGTTGATCTGCGACTGCAGGGCATCCAGCTCACTGCGGCGTTTCTCTTCCTGTTCCCGCACGACATCCTCCATCAGCTGGCGGTTGCGGATCTGATATTCCTGCAGGGTGCGGCCGAGATGGCTGACTTCCAGCGAGCCGTCCTGATACGCTTCATCGGGAATCGTATCCTGTTCCCCGGCTTTCCGGATCGCTTCATCCAGGTTGGTGACCGGACGCGAAATACGGTCGGCGACCAGCCGGTTGACGACAATAACCGCAAGCACCATGATCGTAAGAACCAGGAAGACGAACGTCCGCATCTGGGTCAGGGTCAACGAGAAGGAAGAAGCCGGAATCACGGAGATTAACCGCCATCCGGTATAGGCAATCGTATCCGTTATGACGACCCGCGATTCCCCGTTGAACGTTTCTTCGGTGATCCCGTCGTCATATTCCGGCACCGCAAGGTTGTTTTCCTCAAACAGCCCGGCATTGATCTGCATCTGTTTCGGGTGATAGATGATCGTTCCGTCACTGTCGGTGAGATACATATACTGCCCGGTGGAGTTGGTTTCATTGAGCTCATCCAGCATCTGGGTAAAGGTGCTGTACTTCATATCAACCAGCAGCACGCCGGAGCGCGGAACTCCGTTTACCGTGAGCTCGGCAACCCGGCTCAGTGAAATAACCCAGTAATACCGGTAGTTGGGATCGTCAAACAGATTCTGGACATGCGGCAGAGAGAAGTGCAGGTTTTCCACCTGACTCTGCGCACTGACAAACCAGGCCTCACGGGTAACATCAAGCCCGTTTTTGACGATCGCGCTCGGCGCCGAAGACACCAGGTTTCCGCCCGGCGTAAACAGCGCAAACGAGAGCAGCGTATCCTTGTTTGCCTCATAAAAGAGGTTCATCTGCGCATCCGCATCCGCGTCCGCAAAGTCAAGATCCTTGATGACCGAGTAATACATCGCATCCGAAAGCTGCCGCATGCTTAAAAGCTCGTCTTCCAGCGATATGGAAGTGCGCTCGGTAAGCTGCTGCGTGCTCTCCATCATCATCCGGCGGGCACGGTCCGCAAACTGCCGGTACAGCGTCATTCCGCTGAGCAGAACCGCAGCCGCAGTGATCGCCGTAAAGCTCGACAGAATGATCATATTGATCGACAGCGGACGGTGCTGTTCGTGATTCGGTCTTCCGGTGCTCATCCTGTGCGGTTACCCTGCTTGTACTTCGACGGTGAGACGCCGAACTGTTTCTTGAAGACATAGGAAAAGTAATTCGGATCACTGTAGCCGACTGCCTCGGCAATGATGTAGGTTTTGCCCTCCTGATTCAGCAGCATCTCCACCGCCCGGTTCATTCGGACATCCGTAAGAAAATTCGTAAAGGTCTTGCCCGTCTCCTTGCGGAAAACCGTGGAGAAGTAGGCCGCGCTGACGCCGAGGAAGGAACAGATTTTTTCCACGCTCAGATCCTTGTCGGCATAGTGTTCATTCACATATTCCACTGCCTTGGTGACAAACGACTGGGTATTGCTTAACCGCTTTTCCGACAGCATCGACTGCATCACCAGACACGTATCGCACATCCACTGCTTGAGATCGTTTTTCTCAAGGCGCTGCACCAGGGTATACACATCATCGGTATCGCGGAACACCTCTTTGAGATCGAGGCGGTTGTTTTTCGCAAAGCGGTAGATCTCCGACACCAGCTCCATGGCAAAGAACCGGTATTCCTGGACATTCGAGAACCGGTCCAGCCGGGCGAGATACTGTTCCACCGCCTCCTTCAGCTGGCCGGCATCCTCAAGCCGCACCTGCTTGAATACTTCGCGCAGCTCTTCTTCCTCATTAAGCACCGTAATGTCCGTTTCACTCGGGGCGATCTCGGTAATACTGATTGCTTTCGAGGTGCCGTAGATCACCCGGTAGCTGACGGCGTTCCGTGCACCGATGTAAGAACTGCTGACCTCCCGCAGATCCGATACCGCCTGCCCGATTCCGATGGTAACCACCGCATTGAGCACCGACTGCGCAAGGCGGCAGAACTTGTCACACTCATTGGTGAGAACCGTCATCTCCTCGGGGTCATCGAGCTCCGCAAGCAGAACCGTATTTCCCAGGTAATGAAAATACCGGCAGCGGCGGTCGGTCAGAAGCCGCTCTTCCGCAAGGCGGCGCACCGCAAGAACGAGAAGCCGCGAGGTCATTCCTTCCGGCAGATGATTGATACTGGTATGGATCACACAGACGCAGTAATACGGCCCGCGCAGATCGATCTGAAGATCTTCGATCGTTCCTTCCAGTTCCTTCTCCGGCACCCGGCCTTCGATCAGGGATGTGAAAAAGCCCTCCCGCATGATCGGCAGGCTGTCCTGATAATAGGTCTCCAGCTTCCGGATATTCTGCCGCTCATCGAGTTCCTTGTCCAGGGAGGTGCGGATCCGGGTAAACACCCGTGCCAGCTCCTCGCTGTCGACCGGCTTGAGAATATACTCCTCCGCCTGCAGACGGATCGCTTCCTTCGCATATTCAAATTCATCAAAGCCGGAGAAGATGATCACCCGGGTATTCGGCAGGTTTTCCTTCAGGCGGCGGGCAAGCTCCAGACCGTCCATATACGGCATCTGGATATCCGTCATCACCACATCCGGGTGTTCTGTTTCGGCAATATCCAGTGCCTCCAGTCCGTTGGAGGCATAGCTCGGCTGGAGAAAGCCAATGGCATTCCAGTCAATCTTCCGGGCAATCGCCTGCGCCACTTCCTCTTCGTCATCCACCAGCATGACAGAATACTGTCTATTCATACTTCGCCACCATCTTCCGCCATTTCCAGAACAGGTATATGGACGCCAGCACGATCTCCGCAAATGCGACGTAAATATTCAGAAACAGCAGACCCGCATTCAGCACCACCGCACAGGAGAAGATCAGGATCAGCCGGCCTGCTTCGTGCGCATATTCATCATGGATCTGTTTCCGCACCGGAGGCTTGTCCTTCCCGCGGATACAGTCAAGATCCTTCATCACCATCAGGCGCCAGGCATAATAAAACCCGATAACCGACAGTAAGATCGGGATACCGGCCATACTCATAAATGTATCCATATCTATATTCTTCAAATCCATATATCCATGCCTCCCGAAACAAATAAGAAAAGGACTGAGTTTCGCTCAGTCCTAATTCTACTATGATTCTTTCCGTATCGGAACCGATTACTTCTTCTGAACGTACTTCTGGATATCCAGCGTGATCGCGATGAAGATAACGATACCGATAGCGATGTACTGTGCGTTGGCGTCAACGCCGAGGTACTGGAGGGCAACCTTGAGGAGCTCGAGGACCGCGACACCGACGAGCGCGGAACTTACTTTACCGCGGCCGCCGGTAACAGAGACACCGCCGAGCGCACAGGCAGCGATCGCTTCCATCTCATAACCAAGACCGGTATTGACGGAGGCACCGCCGGCTTTCGCACCGATCATCCAGCCGGCCAGCGCATAGAACGCAGCAGCCTTTGCGAAGATGATGACCATGGTCTGCTTTACCGGAACACCGGCAACTTCAGCAGCCTGCTTGTTGCCGCCGATCGCATACATGTACTTGCCATGACGTGTCATGTTGAAGATGAACCAGGTGATACCCGCCATAATGAGGGCGATCCAGACAAGACCGGAGACACCTAGTATCTTCGAGGAGATTCCGGTGTATTCCGGAGTATAGCCGCCGAGCGGAGTCGCACCGGTATAGATCAGACCGAGACCGTAGACGATTTCCATCATCGCGAGTGTTGCGATAAACGGAGGAACACTCAGATAAGCAATGAAGAATCCGGTAACGGAACCGAAGCACGCTGCCACAATCATGACAATAATCAGAACGAGCCAGGGGTTCAGCGGAGCCATGCCCGGGTAGAACTTACCGGCATAGTCCATCTTCTGAAGCAGTGTACCGGCAAGGCAGGCAGCGAAACCGATCTGACGACCACCGGAGAGGTCGCAGCCGCCGGTGATAACGGCACCCGCGATACCGAGGGCGACGACAACACGGTAGCTCATGTTCGCAAGGATGTTGGTAAGGTTGTTAAGCGTGAAGAAGTTTTTGGATGTTAATCCGGTGTAGATAACAAGGACAAACATGACAATGATGACACCATAATTGATCATGAATTCCCTGAAACTGAATTTCTTAGACTTTCCCATTATTCTTTCCTCTCATCATCAGAACTGTGTAGCGTAACTCATGACTTTTTCCTGCGTCATATCAGCCGGATCCGTGATTTCACCGCGAAGGTGACCGTCACACATGACATAGACACGATCCGCCATACCGAGCAGTTCGGGCATTTCCGAAGAGATCATGATGATTGCCTTGCCCTGCTGGGCGAGATCTTCCATAATCTCGTAGATTTCATGTTTCGCACCGACGTCGATACCACGGGTCGGCTCATCCATAATCAGGATGTCCGGATCGTTTGCGAGCCATCTCGATACGATAACCTTCTGCTGGTTACCGCCGGACAGATTCGCAATCAGGGTTTCCTTGGAAGGAGTCTTGATCCGAAGCTTTTCGATACTGTCATCGACAACCTTGTTGATGGCCGGGTGGTCCAGTATGAATCCCGCTTTGAGGAACTTGTTGTATACGCTGATACCGACGTTGTCTTTGATGGAAAGGCATCCGAAGATACCGGATCCGCGGCGGTCTTCGGTAATCATACCGATTCCTGCGTCCATCGCATCTTTCGGTTTCCTGACCCTGACTTCCTTGCCGTGGACCTTGATGGTTCCCTGCGACAGGTGACGGATTCCGAAGATTCCTTCCATCAGTTCGGTACGCTGCGCACCGACGAGTCCGCCGAAGCCGAGGATTTCGCCTTTTCTGAGATTGAAGGTGACATCCTGGAACGAACGCTCATGAATCGAGGAGATGTTCTCGCACTCGAGAACCACTTCGCCGATTTCATGGTGATGTTCCGGATAGACATTGGTGAGCTCACGGCCGACCATCTTGGTGATGATATCATCCGTGGAAATTTCATCTGCGCCCCAGGTTCCGATGTATGTGCCGTCACGCATGATGGTGATGTCATCTGCGATCTGCTTGATTTCATCCATCTTATGGGAGATGTAAATCATTGAAACGCCTTTGTCGCGCAGGTCATTCATGATTCGGAAGAGGAAGTCGACTTCCTTGTCTGACAGCGAGGAGGTCGGTTCGTCGAAGATAATCACCTTCGCATCGTGGGAAACCGCCTTGGCGATTTCAACGCACTGCATCTGGCCGATCGAGAGGGTTCCGAGCAGGGCCTTCGGATCGAAGTCGAGTCCGAGTTCCTTGAGCCAATACTTGGAGTCTTCGTACATCTTGTCATGATCAATGACCTGAAGCGGACCGTATTTTTTCACAGGGAAGCGACCGAGGTACATGTTTTCAGCGATACTTCTGGCCGGGACCGGCTGAAGTTCCTGATGCACCATGGCGACGCCCTTTTTCATTGCATCATCGGGATCCTTGATTTCGACTTTGACGCCGTCAAGGAAGATTTCCCCTTCATCCATCTTGTAGATACCGAAGAGGCATTTCATAAGTGTGGACTTGCCCGCACCGTTTTCCCCCATCAGGGCATGTACGGAACCGGGGCGAACCGCCAGTTGTACATGGTCCAGGGCTTTAACACCGGGGAAGGACTTGCTGACATTCTTAAGTTCAAGTTTGTACTCCGCCATTTGTGTCCTCCGTAAATGATTGAACTGATTTTTCTCAAATTAAGATGCGGGTGCAACCCAATTTCGTGCACCCGCATCCGTTAATTCCTGATACCTGTGATTATCCCAGAGAATCGAGGATGGACTGAGCGTTGTCCTTTGTAACCTTGACGTAGTCGCAGCCGATGTAATGATCGTTGCCTGCGCCTGTCAGATAGTTAACAGCAGCGTCAGCAGCACTGTGGGACTGAGCGATGTGGTCGTTGAAGACTGTACCGGTGATTGTGCCGGCGAGAACGTCTTCGCAAACCTCTGTCAGAGCGTCAACACCTACCAGGTAGATGTCTTTGCCGACTGTACGTCCAGCATCATTGATTGCCTGGAGAGCACCGAGAGCCATAGCGTCGTTGTTGCAGAATACAACTTCGACATCGTTTGCATACTGGCCGAGAGCGTTAGCTACGAGCTGCTGGCCCTGTGTCTGATCCCAGTTACCAACCTGATCAGAGAGGCAGTTTACCTTGAGGCCTGCATCTTCGAGAGCCTTAACGGAGAATTCTGTACGATACTGAGCATCAACGTTCTCAGGGTCGCCTTCGATCATGATGTAGTCAACAGCGCCGTTGCCGTTGAAGTCGATAGCATCGAGGCCGAGGTCAGCGATGATCTGGCCCTGCATTGTTCCGGACTGACGAGCATCACATCCAACGTATGTGACATCCCAGTTCTCAGACTGCCAACGAGCTTCTTCATCCGCATCCGGTTCACGGTTGATGTAAACCAGAGGGATTTTAGCATCTACAACCATGTCAGTGATTGTGGATGCAGAAGAGGAGTTAACCGGGTTGATGATCAGAACGTCGACACCGTCGGTGATGAAGTTCTGGATCTGGTTTGTCTGTGTAGCCTGGTCGTTCGCACCATCAGCGATTGTGATGTTGTCCTTGGAGAAGCCCAGGGAGATGAGGTAGTTCTCGAGTTCTGTACGGAACAGAGTCATGAAGTTATCAGAGAACTGATAGATACATACGCCAACCTTCTTCGAGGAGAGGTCGTTGTCGGTGGAAGCGGCTGCTGCCGGTTCCTGTGCTGCGGGTGCTTCGGGCTCAGCAGTTGCTGCCGGTTCGCCTGCAGATGTGTCAGTGCCACAACCGATGAGCGAAACTGCCATCAGAGTGGAAGCCAGAATGGCTAAAAACTTTTTCATGGAATTTCTTCCCTCCTAAATTTTCTGTCGGCGGAATCTGTTCGCCGCCGATATTCGAATTAAACCATGTTCTTCCCGGCAAAAACATAGAAAATTCTTGGTTTAATCTTGGAATTTCTTTGACATTTTTTCGTGATTTTTCACCCCGAAAACCCCCAATTCCGCAAGATTTCGGAAGCGTTTACATTTAATAATAGGGTACTTAACGAATCCGCTTTCATTTTCATACTTTTTTTCATTAATGTCCTGCTGTCCTGCCGATCAGCCAGCAGACAACGAACACCAGCACATCCGCCATCAACGGTGCCGGCATGGGCCTGGCGTTCTCCGTGGTCATGATCCTCTCCAACATCGTCATTTCGGCGATCCGGAAGTTCATCCCGGACAGCGTCCGCATCCACGGCCTTGTAATTGTGGTACAGACGCATTGCGGAAATCGGCGGAAAGATGATCAGCGCCGAAATCAGCAGGGAACCGACAAGATTCATCGCAAGCACAATGATCACCGCAGTGATGACCGCAAGAAAGAGACCGTACCGGTCGGTATCCGTCCCGACTGCCCGGGCAAAGGTTTCATCGAAGGTCACCGCAAAGATCCGGTTGTAATACCGCACAAAACAGAAAATGACAACCGCGGACAGAACAATACAGGCAATCACCTCCGTGCGGGTCAGCGTCAGGATCGAAGCAGAGCCGAACAGCGCGCTGCACACATCCCCGCTCACGTTGGTGATATCAGAAAGATTCATAAGCAGATATCCAAGCGCCAGGGAGGCCGTTGAAATCATTGCGATCACCGCATCCCCCTTGATCTTCGTATTCGTGCCCGTCCGCAGGATCAGCACCGCCCCGGCTGCCGTGACCGGAAGCGCAAAGACCATGTTGTTGGTCAGCTTCATCACCGAGGCGATGCACATCGCCCCGAAGGCGACATGCGACAGACCGTCGCCGATAAAGGAAAAACGCTTCAGCACGAGCGGCACCCCGAGCAGCGCCGCACAAAGCGCAACGAGGACGCCGACGATCAGGGCATAGCGGACAAACGGATACCGGAGATACATCATCAGGGTTCCCATTATGCCTCACCGCCTTTCGATTCAAGAAACAGCTTCCCGATCCGGCTGTTCCGGTATTCGCTCTTTGTGCCGAAGAACACGGAAGAACCGACATGAAGAATATGACTCGCATCCTGGAGGGCAGCCGTGATATCGTGCGATACCATCATGATCGTCACCCCGTCTCTGTTCAGCTGTTTGATCAGGCGGTACAGTTCTGCGGTCGCCTTGGGATCCAGACCCGCAGCCGGTTCATCGAGCAGAAGAACCTTCTGGGCCGCGCATAATGCCCGTCCCAGCAATACGCGCTGCTGCTGGCCGCCGGAAAGCTCCCGGTAGCACCGGTCCGCAAGCGCCTCGATGCCCATGCGTTCCATCATCTCAGCCGCAAGCTGTCTTTCTTCTCTGGCATAAAACGCCCTGCGGCCAAGCCGTGCCTGGCAGCCGGAGATGACGATTTCCCGCACGGAAGCCGGAAAATCCCGCTGTACCTCCGTCTGCTGGGGAAGATAGCCGATTTCATTCGGCTTCAGCCCATCGCCGTATTCGACGGTGCCGGCCAGCGGCTTCTGTAACCGCAGGAGGGTTTTCATCAGGGTGGTCTTGCCGGACCCGTTTTCTCCGACAATGCAGAGATAGTCCCCGGGGTTCACCTGAAATGTGATATGTTCTGCGACCGCCCCGGTTTCATACCCGACAGTCACATCCTTGATATCGAGCAGTGCCATCACCTGTCCTCCCTTCCTTCATTCAGCGCCTGTTTCAGCACCTTCAGATTCTCCTCCATCACCGCAAGATAGGAGAAATCCCCGCGCTTACCTCCCTGCATGGAGTTCAGGGTGAGAATATCCCGCGTCCGATCTTTGGAGTTTTCAATGATCGTCCGGGCAAGCCGGTCATCACTGCCCTCGATCTTCATCACATGCCTCAGCCCGTATTCATCGAGCTTCGCCGCAAGGTTCAGCACGGTCGCAAACCCGGCTTCGCTCTCCGCCGAGCAGCCCGGAAACGCCGCATAGCAGGTCAGCCCGTAATCTTCCGCAAGATAGCGGAACGGAAAGCGGTCGCCGAAGACAAGGACCGTCCGGTCCGCACTGCGCACCGCCTGGGCATAGGCGTCATCCAGCTTCCGCAGCTGTTCGATATACGCAGCGGTATTTTCCTGATAGAGCGCCGCATGGGCCGGGTCCTTCGCCGCAATCGCATCGCCGATCGCCTGCACCAGAATTTCCGAGCGGCGCAGGGAAAGCCAGATGTGTTCGTCATAGACGCCTTCTTCCGCTTCTCCCTCTGCCCCTTCCGGAAGTTCTTCTTCCAGCGGCTGTGAACCGCTGACCTCCAGCAGGCGGATCACGGTCCGGTCCGGGTTTGCGGATTCACGCAGGGCATCCTCTGCCCAGCGGTCGGATTCCCCGCCGACACAGAGAAACAGATCGCAGTCCGCAATCTTCAGGATGTCGCCTGCCGTCGGCTGATAACTGTGCAGATCGGTTCCGCTGTTCATAAGAAGCGTTACTTCTGCCCCGGCCGGATTGTCACCGAGAATATTCATTACCCAGTCATATTCCGGCAGAATCTCCGCTGTGATCTTCAGGCCTTCGGAAGATGCGTTCGGGGATGTTGATCCGCATCCGGCAAGCGTCACAACCAGCAGAGCAGCCAGGATGCTTTGTATGATCCGTTTCACCGGGCACCTCCGGCGCATTGCTCACAGATGCCGTAAAACACCGTGCGGCGGGGATCCACCGCAAAGTGATACCGGGCCGCCAGCTCCTTCTCCATTTCTTCGAGCTGTTCGCTGTGCATATGAAACAGCTGCCCGCATTTTTCACATTTGCAGTGGAAACACGAGCCGTGCTGATGGTCCTCTTCCGGCACATATTCATAGCAGGCGGAGTCCCCTGCCGCAAGCGTATATTTATATACAATTCCTTCTTCGACAAACTGTTCCAGCTGCCGGTAGACCGTTGCGGTGCCGATCGGCCGCTCCCGGTCCTGGAACTGCGCACTCAGTTCCTTTGCGGTAATGTGGGTTCCCCGGATCGATTTGAGATAGTCGAGGATCTCTTCCCGCTGTCTGGTTTTATAACGGTTTCCGTTCATACGTTCTCTCACTCCAATTTGATAACTCAATTCTATCATCCGGTTCCCGTCTGTCAAATCCGGCGGTGCAGCGCACAGAAAAACGGCCCTGCAGGTCCGGGATTCCGGAGTCGGGGCCGCTGGGATTCGATGTTTGTGTTACGGACGGCGGAAGATGCCGAGGCCGCACGCATTGGGGCCGGTATGGCAGGCAATGCTTAAGGAGAGCGGGAGATAGAACACTTCATAGTCCGGGAAGGTGTTT
>CAJOLG010000007.1 GCA_905235315.1 uncultured Solobacterium sp.
CCATAAGGAACAAATACATGGAGAAAAAGGATACCGTAATTGAATTCCGGAATTTCGGGTTTCAGTATTATTCCCAGTCGGAGCCGACGCTGTATGATATCAATCTCGAAATACACCGGGGCGAAAAGATCCTGCTTGCCGGCCCTTCCGGCAGCGGAAAGAGCACGCTCGGAAACTGTCTGAACGGCCTGATTCCCAATGCCTACCGGGGTACCATAACAGGATCACTGACCGTGGACGGCATTGACACAAAGAATGCCTCGCTGTTTGATCTTTCCCGGAAGATCGGAACCGTTCTGCAGGACTCCGACGGCCAGTTCATCGGCCTGAGCGTGGCCGAGGATATTGCCTTTGCGCTGGAGAACGACTGTGTTCCGCAGGCGGAGATGAAAGAGCGGGTGAAGGCGATTGCGGATGTCGTGGATATATCGCACCGGCTGGAAAACAACCCGCATGATCTGTCCGGCGGCCAGAAACAGCGGGTCTCCCTGGCAGGTGTCATGATCGGCGATGCGGAAATCCTGCTGTTTGATGAACCGCTCGCAAACCTTGACCCGGCGACCGGGAAGGTCGCGATTGAACTGATTGACCAGATCTGCGGTTCCGGCAAGACCGTGATCATCATTGAACATCGAATTGAAGATGTGCTGCACTGCCCGGTTGACCGGATCATCCTGATGGCGGACGGCCGCATTGCGGCGGACGGCACACCGGACGAAGTGCTGGCGCGCAATATTCTCGGCCCGCGCGGCATCCGTGAGCCGCTGTATGTTTCAGCCTGCCGCTATGCCGGCGTGGAGATTACCGAAGATATGAAACCCGCGTCCCTGAAGACGCTGGATATCTCCCGCTGTAAGGACAAACTCATCTCCTGGCAGGAGGCCAATCCGGCGGAAGAAGAGCCGCCGAACGAAACCCCGCTGCTGGAGATCAATGATATCTGTTACAGCTATGACGGCATCAATCCGGTGCTGGACCATGTGAGCGCGGTGATTCATGAAGGGGAGATGTGCGCAGTCGTCGGAAAGAACGGCGCCGGCAAATCCACCCTGGCGCATATTCTGACCGGCTTTATCAAGCCGGATACCGGCACGGTGATCATGAACGGAAAGGATCTCTCCGGCCTTACGATTTCCGAACGGGCAGAGTATATCGGGATTGTCCTGCAGAATCCGAACCAGATGATCTCCCAGACGATGATCTATGACGAGATTGCGCTCGGACTGCGGATCCGCAAAGTGCCGGAAGACGAAATCAAAGAGCGGGTTGAGCGCATCATGCAGGTGTGCGGGATCCGGGAATTCCGCAGCTGGCCGATCGGAGCGCTGAGCTTCGGGCAGAAGAAGCGGGTAACCATTGCCTCGATTCTTGTGCTCAATCCGAAGGTGCTGATTCTTGATGAGCCGACGGCCGGCCAGGATTACCGGCATTATTCCGAAATCATGGAGTTCCTGCGGGAGCTGAACCGCAGCGGGCAGACGATCATTCTGATCACGCATGACATGCATCTGATGCTGGAATATACAAAGCGGGCGATCGTGCTCTGTGACAGTGTGAAACTTGCCGATCAGGCTTCGCCGGAAGTGCTCTGCGATCCGGAACTCAGTGCCCGGGCAAACCTCAAGGAGACCTCGCTCTTCGGCCTTGCCCAGGCGGCCGGGATCGAAGACCCGCTGGCCTTTACCGAAAGCTTCATCCGATATGAGAGGAGGCTGCGCGGCGAATGAAACAGAAACTGTTCTCCTACAGCCAGCTGGATACGTTTGTCCACCGGCTGAGCGGGCTGACCAAGCTGGTCTGCTTTATCCTGCTGACCACAGCGGTCATGTGCACGTACGATATCCGGGTGATCATCGGCATTATGGTTCTGTCGCTCGTCATGATGCGCATCAGTAAGATCCGGTTTTCCCAGATCCGGGTGATGCTGATATATGTCCTGATCTTCCTGGTGACCAACTTCATCCTGACGTTCCTGTTCGCTCCGCAGTACGGCGTGGAGATCTACGGCACACGTCATGATCTGTTTACCATCGCGGGCCGCTATACTATGACCCTCGAACAGCTGTTCTATCAGATCACCAAGTTCTCCAAGTATCTGTCGGTGATTCCTCTCGGCATGATCTTTGTCTTTACCACCAATCCGAGTGAGCTTGCCTCTTCGCTCAACGGCATCGGGATCAGCTACCGGGTCTGCACCTCACTGTCGCTGACGCTGCGCTATTTCCCGGATATCACGAAAGACTACCAGACGATCTCGCTTGCCCAGCAGGCAAGAGGTCTCGAGATGACGTCCAAGGCAAAGTTCACGCAGCGGATCAAAAGTATCGCTGCGATCCTGATTCCGCTGATCTTTACGACCGTAGACCGGATTGAACTGATCTCCAACGCGATGGATCTGCGCGGCTTCGGAAAACTGAAGAAACGCACCTGGTATGCAAAGCGGCCGCTGGGCAAAGCGGACTATCTGTCCATGCTGGTATGTCTGATGGTGCTTGGCATCACGCTGTATATCCGTTTCTTTATCAACCACAGCTTTTTCTACAATCCGTTTATATGAGGTAACTGAATAATGAATGATTTAAAACTGATGGTCTTCCAGACCGATTTCGGGTATAAAGACAGCACCGTGACCGCAATGTACGGTGTTGTGAAGAGTGTGAACCGGAATCTTGAAATTATCAGCAGCACCCACGAACTTCCTCCGTTTGATATCTGGAGCGCGTCTTACCGGCTCTGGCAGGCAATGCGCTTCTGGCCGGAGGGAACCGTGTTTGTGTCGGTTGTCGATCCGGGTGTAGGCACCTTCCGGAAAGCGTGCGCTGCGCTGACGGAAGACGGGTATTATATTGTGACGCCCGATAACGGAAGTCTGAGCCATGTCATGAAGTATCACGGCATCAGGGAAGTCCGTGAAATTGATGAAACGGTCAACCGCCTGCGCGGGAAGGGCACCGACGGAACTGCGGTATTCCATGGCCGGGATCTTTTCGGCTACTGCGCCGCAAAGCTTGCGGCAGGCGTGATTTCCTTTGCGGAAGTCGGGCCGGCATATGATGTATCGGAAATTGTGACGCTTCCGCTGGAAGAGCCGACCGTTACCGACATCGGAATCTCCGGCATCATTGAAATCGATGATCCGAACTTCGGAAATCTCTTTACGAACATTCCGACCGAACTGTTTCTGGAACAGGGCTTTGCGTACGGAGACAAGGTCCGGGTCAATATCCTGCACGGGGATGAGGTGGTATTCGAGCGCAGTCTGCCGTTTGTCAGAACCTTCGGAGAAGCAGAAGACGGGATGCCGGTGCTGTACAACAATGAAGTGCTGAAGCTTTCGCTTGCGGTAACCCAGGGCAGTTTTGCGGAAACCTACAATATCGGATTCGGCAGTGACTGGAAGATTTTTCTGCGGAGCGTAAAATAAATGAAGCCGGCGATTCTGATCCAGACGGATTTTTCCGGGACATGGAGCGCCGTTGCGGAGATGAAGGGCGTCATGAAGATCGTGGATCCCGAACTGGAGATCTTCGATCTTACCCATGACATCCGCAAATTCGATGTCTGGGAGGCATCGCTTTCCCTGGATGCGGCAGAGCCGTACTGGCCGAAGGGGACGGTCATCGTATCGGTCGTCGATCCCGGGGTGGGTACGGCACGCCGTGCGTGTGCCGCAAAGCTGAACGACGGCACGATCGTCGTCACCCCGGACAACGGAAGTCTTACGCATCTGCTTCATTCCGTCGGGATTGCGGAAGTGCGCGAAATCGATGAATCCGTGAACCGCTATCCGGCAAACGAAACCGTATCGGTATTTCACGGCCGGGATATTTTCGGCTATTGTGCTGCCAGGCTGGCGGCAGGAATCATCCCGTTTGAAGAAGTGGGGCCGGCTTACCCGGTCAGCGAGATCACCGAGTGTGAAGAATATTATCTGCGGCCGGTGCTTGCGGCAGGCTGTGCACAGGGGCATCTGCTTTCCGGAACGCGGCATTTCGGAAGTATTACACTGAACATATCCAACCGGGAATTTGCGGTGTGCGGATTTGTGCCGGGAGATCTTCTGCAGATCACGATCGCCCGGAACGGGGAGCCGGTGTTTGATCAGCCGGTGCGGTATGCGAATACCTTCGGTGACGTGGCGGAAGGGGAGCCGCTGCTGTATGCCGGGTCTTCCGGCTGGCTTTGCCTGGATGTGAATCGGGGAAGCTTTTCGGAACAGTACGGCATCGATACCGGGAAAGAATGGACGATTATGATCAAAGGGGGATTGAACATATGAACGGACTGCTTGTTTTACAGAGCGACTTCGGCCTGTCAGACGGTGCCGTAGCCGCCATGGAGGGCGTCGCGCTGAGTGTGGACCCGCATCTGCAGCTTTACAGCCTGACGCATGAGATTCCGCCGTTTGATACCTATGAAGCGTCTTACCGCCTCCTGCAGGTGGTGCCGTTCTGGCCGAAAGGATCGGTCTTCGTATCGGTTGTCGATCCGGGTGTCGGTTCATCAAGGCGCAGCTGCGTTGCGAAAACCGTAACCGGGCAGTATATCGTAACCCCGGACAACGGGAGTCTCAGCCATATTGCCCGGGTGATCGGAATTGAATCCGTCCGCGAAATCTCCGGGGAAGAACGGCGGGAAGGGAGCCGGTATACCCAGACCTTCCACGGCCGGGATATCTATGCCTATACCGGGGCGCGTCTTGCGGCGGGGCTTGTGACCTATGACTATATCGGTCCGGAATATGACAAAAGCGAGATCAAGATGCTGGAGATGCCCGAGGCTTCGTTTGAAGACGGGATGATCATCGGAACGATTGAAACACTGGATGTGCGGTTTGGAAGTCTGTGGACGAATGTTTCTTCCGAGCTGTTCCGAAAGCTCGGCGCAAAACGCAAAGACCTCATCGATATCTCAATCTATAACGGAGAGCGGAAAGTGCACCGTTCGTTTGTGACGCTGGCGGAGACCTTCGCCGACGTTGAGATCGGAGAATCCCTGATCTATGTCAATTCCATGAATCATATGGCAGTGGCGATCAACCAGGGAAGCTTTGCGGATGCGTATCATATCGGAATCCGGAACGGCTGGAAGATTACCATGGAGCTCGCAGAGCGCAGATAACTCTCTGCCGACAGAATAAGAAAAAACCGGCATGCGCCGGTCATCCTGGGAGATGGCCCGCCATACCGGTTTTTCAGTTGTCCGAAACAGGACTTCGATCAGAACTGAACGAACGCAGGGGTGTCTGCCGGAGCGTCCAGCAGCTTCTTCATCTCACCATCGAGCTTAAGCAGGGTGATGGAGAAGCCTTCCATATCGAGGGAGGTCATGTAGTTGCCGCAGATGGTCTTGTATACATTGATGCCCTTGTCTGCGAGAACCTGGGAGATGTGGTTGTTCGCTACATAGAGCTCCATCAGCGGAGTGCCGCCCATGCCGTTGACCATGACTGCGACATCATCGCCCGCATTGTAGATGCCCTCTGCGAAGATCTTGTCGAGGAGCTGGTCAGCGATGCCGTTGACGGTGCTGATCTTCTCACGATGGGTTCCCGGCTCACCATGGATACCGATACCGATTTCGATTTCATCTTCTGCGAGTTCGAAGCTCATCTTGCCGGCTGCCGGTACGGTGCAGGCTTCAATTGCCATACCCATGGAACGAACGTTTGCGATAACCTTTTCCGCAACAGCCTTTACTTCCGCAAGGGATCCGCCTGCTTCTGCGCATGCGCCTGCGAGTTTGTGCACAAAGATGGTTCCTGCGATACCGCGGCGGCCGGTTGTCCATGTGGAGTTCTCAACCGCAACGTCATCCGCAACAACGACCTGGTCAACTTCAATTCCTTCGTCTCTTGCCATATCAGCGGCCATTTCGAAGTTCATGACATCACCGGTGTAGTTCTTGATTACAAGGAGAACACCCTTACCGCCGTTAGCGGCTTTGATTGCCTCATAAACCTGGTCCGGTGTCGGAGAGGTGAATACGGCGCCTGCGACTGCCGCATCAAGCATACCTTTGCCTACGAATCCGCCGTGTGCAGGTTCATGGCCGCTTCCGCCGCCGGATACGAGCGCTACTTTGCCGTCGGAACCGCCTGCGCGAACGAGAACCTCAAGTCCTTCGAGGCGCTTCACATACTGCGGGCAGGCAGCTACCATACCATCAAGCATTTCGTTTACTACGTTGTCGACTTCGTTGATCAGTTTTTTCATAATTATCTATCCTCCTTTAAACTGATAATCAACCTGCTCTTTTTCAGAGCGTAGGCTGTGAAACACAGCCTTTTTAAAGTGAGCTCAGGACTGTTCCACTTTGTGGAATTCCCTTGTCGCTTCTGCTTCCGCAATTACCTTGTCAAAATCACTTCCGATCGAAGCTTCCACCGCGGCGACAATTGCGCCTTCCACGATCGGAGCGTCTGCGATTTTAACCTTTACTGAACCTTCCAGCATGTCAATCGCCATGTCGGAGCTGATGACACCGCTGCCGAGATCTGCCAGAACCACCACACCGTCTCCGCTGTCGGCGTCCTGGATCGCCTCCATAATGCGGACCGCATCGGTTCCGATCGTTCCGTCCTCAAGACCGGCAGCGCAGCGGATGCCCTCATATCCCCGCGCCATTTCCAGCGCCAGGTCTTTGATGCCTTCCGCAATCTTCCAGCTGTGGGATACCAGTACAATACCAACCATAGGATCAGGCTTTCAGGAAATCACGGATAGTTTCCAATGTCAGAGTGGCACTTGTGGCGCCCGGGTCCTGGTGACCGATCGAACGGTCGCCGAGATAGCTCGCACGGCCCTTGGTCGCCCGGATCGTCTTTGTGTATTCGATACCTTTGTTCGCTTCTTCGATTGCGGCATCCAGCGCGGTTACGATGTCTGCGCCTTCTGCGACCTTGGCGGTATAGGTCTCATATGCGGGAATCAGCGCATCCAGCATGGTCTTTTCTCCACGCTCTGCTTTGCCGCGTTTCTGAATGCCGGCGATCGCCGCATTGAGCGCTGCGCCGAAGTCTTCCGCACTCAGCTCGGTTTTCCCGGCCAGCACTTTGCCGGCTTCCATATAGGCGGTGCCGTACAGCGGTCCGGATGCGCCGCCGACGGTTGACAGTAATGTCATGCCGGTCTTTTTCAGCGCTGCGCCGATGTCTGTCTCATCCTGGGACACTTTTTCTGTAACAGCGTTGAATCCGCGGGCCATGTTTACGCCGTGGTCTGCGTCGCCGATCTCGCGGTCAAGATCGGTCAGAAAATCCTTGTTTTCCTGGATTGTGTCGTTGATTTTCGCAATACATTCATAAACTCTGCTGGGCATTTTGTTTTTCCTCCTTATCATGTGTGACTGTAAAACAACAAAGATACATGCAGATGATGATGGGTGCGGGCAGACAAATGCCCGTATTCTGCGGTTCACGAATGATACTTAAATAAAATGACAAAACCTGCAGGGTGAACGGAAAAGAAAACTCCTGCAGAGATCATTTATATAGCCCAAAAGCACCGATCCTCTTTTGAAACCGAATGATACATACGTTTATGCCGCTTCTATGCCTTTATTTTACAACTTAAAAAACCCCTGTACAAGCAGAGCAGGGGTGGGATTATCAAAAAATGCGGGCAGAAGACGGGTTCCTTCCGCAAAAAAAGGATCCTGCGAAAGATCCTTTCAAAAGCTGACCGGGGAATCAGAGCAGGGATTCCAGTTCTGCCCGGATTGCCTGAATGAATCCGAGGCTTGACACTTTAACCGGATTGGGAAGGGAGGTGATCAGCACAAGATCGCCGGTCATGGTTCCCTTTGCGATCGTATTGAGGGTAGCCTGTTCCAGTTTATCCGCAAAGGTGACCAGTTCTTCGATGCCGTCGAGCTCACCGCGCTTGCGCAGGGCACCGGTCCAGGCAAAGATGGTGGCGACGGAGTTGGTGCTGGTCTCTTCGCCTTTGAGGTGTTTGTAATAGTGGCGCTGCACGGTTCCGTGCGCCGCCTCGTATTCATAACATCCGTCCGGGGAAACCAGAACGGAAGTCATCATGGCAAGGGAGCCGAACGCGGAGCTTAACATATCCGAGAAGACATCACCGTCATAGTTCTTGCACGCCCAGACAAAGCCGCCTTCCGATTTCATGACACGCGCCACCGCATCGTCGATCAGCGTATAGAAGTAGGTAATGCCTGCTTCTTCAAATTTCTCTTTGTATTCGCTGTCATAGACGGTCTGGAAGATTTCCTTGAAGTTTGCGTCATAGATTTTTGAAATCGTGTCTTTCGAGGAAAACCAGAGATCTTCCTTCACGCTCAGGGCGTAGCTGAAGCAGCTGCGCGCGAAACTGGCAATCGAGCTGTCGAGGTTATAGGTTCCCTGCAGGATGCCGGGACCTTCAAACGAGAAGATCTCCTGTTCGGATACGGTTCCGTCTTCTCCCTCAAAGACCAGCTTTGCGGTTCCCTTTCCCGGGACGCGGAATTCCGTGTTCTTATATACATCGCCATAGGCATGACGTGCGATCGTGATCGGCTTCTTCCAGCGGGAAACCACCGGCGAGATGCCTTCCGCAAGGATCGGGGTGCGGAACACCGTACCGTCAAGAATGGCGCGCAGGGTTCCGTTGGGGCTCTTCCACATCTGCTTGAGATGATATTCCTCCATGCGGGCTGCGTTGGGGGTAATGGTCGCACATTTGACGCCGACACCGTATCTGCGGATCGCATTTGCGGCATCCACTGTGATCTGATCATCGGTCGCATCGCGTTTCTCAAGGCCGAGATCATAGTATTCGGTATTGAGATCAATAAACGGCAGTAACAGTTCGTCTTTGATCATCTGCCAGAGAATTCGGGTCATTTCATCGCCGTCGATTTCGACAAGCGGGGTTGTCATTCGGATTTTTGCCATAACAGAATACCTCTTATCAATGATGTACTTTATCACGCCGGGCGCACAGTCCGCAATGACTGTGTTTCTCTCATCAAACGAAAAAGAAAAGACTCCCGGAGGAGTCTTTGGTTTCGTCAGGCCTGCGGCATCAGGATGCCGAAGGCAGCACCCGAACCGTTCCGGATCGGATTCTGTTTGCAGTAGGTCTCGATTTCGGAAAAGCTGTCCACAATGTTGTAGTCAACGGATTTCCAGTCGCGTCCGTTTCCGTGGGCATAGAAGAAGTCTTCAACGCCGGTTTCCGGATGATCTTCCGGAAGGACACGCATGGAAGGATAGTAATCATCCAGGGTGTTCCAGCCGATGATCAGGCCCTCGTTCTCATCGATCGGAGCCTTGTGGAAGACGGACATCCACTCATCGTTCTTCCCGTTTCCGCAGCGGAATGTGCTGCCGACAAAGAGTTTTCCTTCTTCATCGCGGTAAAGCGTAATAATATTCCGAAATACATCGAGACTGTCTTTAAAGCTCATAACTGTTTTCATAATTCATAACCTCCTTTTGGGTCATTCCCTAATTTACTCACCCGAAACGGCACTGTCTACCGGGTCTTGAAACTTTTTTCATTGTGAATGGGCTTACAGAAAAAATGAATCCCCTTCCAAAAGAAACCGCTTCCGAAGGGCAGATCCGGCGATTCCTGCATACGGTGCAGGCATTGCGAACCGGGAATCCGGGAACCGGATGAATCGTGAGTGGAGGAAACGAAGTATTTATTTTATAATTTACAAAGCGTGAACCAGGAGAACATGAGTATGGCAGAAGAAATGAAAGAACCGAAAACGGAAGAAGAAGTGAATCTGAACCGGAACTTTATCTATAACTTCATTGAAGAAGATATCGCACCGGGCGGACAGTTTGAAGGACAGACCGTGCATACCCGGTTTCCGCCGGAGCCCAACGGGTACCTGCATATCGGCCACTGCAAGGCCCTGTGCATCGACTTTGGGATGGCGGAGAAATTCAACGGTCTCTGCAACCTCAGAATGGATGACACCAACCCGGCAAAGGAAGATACCGAGTATGTGGATGCGATCAAGCAGGATATTCACTGGCTCGGCTTTGACTGGGGCGACCGCTTCTTCTACGGCTCGGATTACTTTGAAAAAGATTATGAGTACGCGGTGGAGCTGATCAAAAAAGGTCTTGCGTATGTCTGTGAGCTGACGCCGGAACAGTTTAAGGAATACCGGGGAGATGCGCAGACGCCTGCCGTATCGCCGTACCGCGACCGTTCGGTGGAAGAAAACCTGCGCCTGTTCGAGATGATGAAGAACGGGGAAGTGGAAGAGGGCAAAATGACCCTGCGGGCAAAGATTGACCTTGCGTCCGGCAACTTCAATATGCGGGATCCCGTCATCTACCGGATCCGCCACATCAATCATCACCGCCAGGGCACCAAATGGTGCATCTATCCGATGTATGACTTCGCGCATCCGATCCAGGACGCGCTGGAAGGCATCACGCACTCGCTCTGTTCCCTCGAGTTTGAAGATCACCGCCCGCTGTACAACTGGGTGGTGTCCAATGTCTCGATTCCTTCCTACAAGCCGCGGCAGATCGAGTTTGCCCGCCTTGGCATTGATCATACCGTCATGTCCAAGCGCAAGCTGCGCCAGCTGGTCGAGGAAGGCTATGTGTCAGGCTGGGATGATCCCCGCATGCCGACGCTGTGCGGTCTTCGCCGCAGAGGCTACACCGCAAAGTCGATCCGGAATTTCTGTGATTCCATCGGTGTCGCAAAGAGCGCCAATGTCATTGAATTCCGTGAACTGGAGCGCTGCCTGCGCGATGATCTGAACCTGACGGCAGAGCGCACGATGGCGGTTCTTCATCCGGTAAAGCTCACCGTCACCAACTATCCGGAAGGGAAGCGGGAAACCTTTGAAGTGGAAAACAACCCGACCGATCCGTCCCAGGGAACCCATACGATCACCTTCAGCCGGGATCTCTGGATCGAACAGGATGACTTCCTGGAAGAGCCGATTCCGAAGTACAAACGGATGTATCCGGGCAACGAAGTTCGTCTCAAGGGATCGTACCTTGTGACCTGCACGGGCTGCGTCAAAGACGAAGCCGGCAACGTGACCGAAGTGCTGTGTGAGTATGATCCGGATTCCCGCGGCGGCAATCCGGCTGACGGCCGAAAGGTCAAAGGCGCAACGATCCACTGGGTCGATTCCGGGAACTGTGCGGATGCGGAAGTGCGTCTCTATGACAATCTGTTCAGCGATCCGACCCCGGAGGGACCGGACAAGAACTTCCTGGAGGCACTGAATCCGGAGAGCCTTACGGTTCTGACCGGCTGTAAGGTAGAAAAGTCCATGGTGGATGTCGCAAGAGAATTTGACGCAAGAGAAAACCGGACCGGCACAAATGCGCCGACCTTCCAGTTCATGCGGGTGGGATTCTTCTGCCTCGACAATAAAGACAGTTCGGCTGACCATCTTGTCTTCAACCGCAGCGTCCTTCTGAAGGACGGCTTCAAAAAGTAAAAACCGAAGAATCCACGGGGCCGCGCTGCGGCCCTGTTTCCGTCTTCGGCGGGCATGAAAAAAGGAATACCGCCGGGTATTCCTTTTGCGAAGCGAAGATATGCTCAGCTGCCGGTAAACAGATTGAGGAGATCGGAAAACGACAGCGATCCGAGATCGATACTGTTGATGGATTCGCTGAGCTCCTCGTATCCCGAAGAGATCTGATTTGCGGTCTCCTGGATCGAGTGCAGCGTATCGTACATATCTTTGAAGAACCTGATAATTCCGGGCAGGTATTTTGCCAGCAGGATGATGATTACCACCAGGATCACCACACGCACGGCAATTGAAATAATGCGCAGGGTCTCTTCCCGGCGTTTTTCTTCCACCAGTTCGATGAGCAGATCCCGTGTGCTCATTTCACTCGGTTCCTGCCGCTTCAGGACGTTTTTTTGAATCGGATCCATAGTGTACCTCCATGCAGACCGGAGATCTGCTGTACCTGTATATTATATCTTTATGATTATCGGAAATACACCGGCATACAGGTGTGATACTATGAACATGAACCGGCAGAAATGCGGTATCGGTTATTCGGTAACTCTTGACAGGCTATTCAGATGCTTTTAGTATCAGAACATAGGAGATGATGACAATGAAGTACAGAATTGTTTCAGATTCAACATCCAATCTCAAGGTACTTCCGGGCGACATTGAGTATAAAACAGTACCGCTGAAGATACTTGCGGACGGACATGAGTTCGTGGATGACGCCGGCCTGGATGTGGAGGAGATGGTTACTGCGGTGGAGAACGCCGCGGACACCAGCACATCCTGCCCGAACAGCGAAGAGTACAAACAGGCATATGAAGGCGCAGACTGCGTGTTTGCGGTTACCATTACCAGCGGCCTTTCCGGCAGCTACAACGCCGCGGAACAGGGCGCAAGGGAGTTTGCGGAAGAACATCCTGATGCGAAGATCCGGGTCATTGACTCGCTGTCCACCGGCGGTGAAATGCATCTGCTGATCGATAAGCTGAAGGAGCTGATGGATCAGGGGCTGTCCTTCGAGGAAATCAGTGAGAAGATCGATGAGTATCATAAAACGACACAGCTTCTGTTCTCGCTTGAATCCGTCATGAATCTCGCCAAGAACGGGCGTCTTCCGATGGCGGTCGCGAAGATTGCCAATCTTCTGAATATCCGCTTCATTGGAAAACCGACGCCGGAAGGCACGATCAAGGCGGTAAACAATGTGCGCGGCGCCCGCAAGAACATCTCCAAAATCCTGGAAGAGATGATAAATATGGGATATAACGGCGGAAAAGTCTGGATCTCCCATTGTCTGAATCCCGAAGCGGCCCAGAATCTGAAGAATTCGATTCTTGAGAAATTCCCGTCCGGTGTGATCGGAATCGAACCCATGACCGGTCTTTGTTCATATTACGCCGAGCGGGGCGGAATGATCATCGGATTCGAAGGCGCACCCAAGTAAGAGATCCGTTAAATGCATAACAGTACTCCCCGGACTGCGGAACCGCAAAGCCGGGGAGTTTTTATCCGGTTCTTTCGAATTTCGGACTCCTATTTGAGGCGGTTCGCGGTAAAATTGAACTGCAGGAAACCACACAGCCATGACAAAACGAAAACGCAGAACCGATAATCCCAATCCGCCGCAGGACGGCAGCCGCAAGGTGATTCACGCCAGCTGGATTCATCAGAAAGTGAACAATGACAGCTCTGTAACAGGGTATTTTATTCTGCCGACATGTATCTGCAGTAACTGCGGCTTCTTTGTGCAGAGTGAGCGGGAACGCTGTCCGAAATGCCGTGCGATCATGGACGCGGCGCCGGAGAAACCGTAATCCGCAGCGCGGGTATCATAAACCCGGGCTTTTTTTTGCATGAAACAGACGGCGGCAGAATGGCCGTAAACTTCGAAGATACGGACGGCGATTCCGTTAATAAGAGGATGTCCTGTACTGAACCCGGCAATCGCAAGACACGCGGTATAATAAATGCGGAAACAGGAGATACGCCAATGGAAGATCGGTTAAAGAAACAACTGGCATTTGCGCTGGAAATTGACAAGGAAAAGAACATCGTCCGCCAGACCTCCCTGTCCGGGCACGGACGGCTGGAAAACGATGCCGAGCACGCATGGCATATGGCGGTCATGGCATATGTTCTGAAGGAATACGCCAATGAGGAGATCGACATCGGAAAGGTGATGATCATGTGTCTGATCCATGACATCGTAGAGATCGATGCCGGGGATACCTACGCCTACGATGAGGAGGCCCTGAAGACGCAGAAGGCACGGGAAGACGCCGCAAAAGAGCGCATCTACTCCTTACTGCCGGAGGACCAGAAACAGGAGCTGACAGCGCTGTTTGATGAATTTGAAAACTATGCCAGCCCCGAGGCAAGATTTGCCAGGGCGATGGACAATCTCCAGCCGCTGATTCTCAATGTCAGTAATGACGGCGGAGACTGGAAAGAGCACAGGGTTACTTCCCGGAACGTATACGGAAGACAGTGTAAGACAAAGCTCGGTTCAGAAACGCTCTTTGAGGCGGCGGATGAGCTGATTCAGGAACAGATTCAGAAAGGCAATCTTCCGGAATGATTCATCCGGATCCCGGATGCCTGCCTTCAGAACAGTGGAGAATCAGTGCATCTGCCGTATAATTTAAAGAGAAAAGGGAGGATTACCCAATGACAGAATTCAAAACGATTAATCAGCTTACAAAAGAAGAAATTGCCCGGATCAACGGCGGCACAGCAGCCGAGACCAAGGAGATTCTGGATTATATTCGCGATCATGACCCTGATGGCTACGCCGCCATTATCAACAGCCCGCGGAATCGGGACTGGGCCACCCTGCGGTATCTGTATGACCACGGGGTCAATCTGGTGTTTTACATGCCGTCAGACAAAGAACCCAACTCCTACTATCTCGGAGACAAGGATAACCTGGATTCTGCGGTACCGGTTTCTCACGCAGAACTTATGGCGTTAATCCGCGAGAAGATTTAATGATTCAATGTGTCTGAACAAAGAAATACACCTGTCACCCAGGTGTATTTTTGTGATTCTGTGCAGCCTGCACACAATCCCTGCGGAAAGGGGCTGGTACCGCTGAACCCGGCGGAAGCAGCCTTTTCCAATTGGTGTCAGGAATGCGCAGCTGTCCTGTTTTTGTTTCGGATGGCAGACAGGGTGACGAATATCGCCAGGATACCGATCGCCAGGGCAGAAAGAATCATGGCGCTGTAACCGAAAGAATCATAGATGAAGCCGGTAATCAGATTCGCCGCGATGCCCGAAGCGACCTGTGCCATGGTCATGTACGACTGCCCGGTAACGGCGTCTTCGCTTTTTACTTCATTGTCTGCGTAATAGACAACCGCCGGCGCTATGATCGCATAGGATACCGCAGACAGTGCGGTTCCGAATATCGCCATCGGCACAGTGGTGGAAAAGAGATAAATCACAAGGCGTACCGCAAACCCGATGGCACCGACAAGAATCAAGGTCTCAACAGAGAACTTCTTCGCAAGCGAGGAAAAGAAGAAGATCATCGGCACTTCGCAGATCGCCCCGACAGCGCCCGCAATTCCGAGGGCGGAGTTGTCTCCTCCGGCGTGGGTGATGATCTGAAACAGAAATCCGCTGCACACATTGAAGACATACATGATCAGGAATACTGCGGCGACCATCCGGATGAAGGACGGATACTTTTTAAAGAACGGAGTACGGTCTTCGCCGCGGACCGCGGTCTTCCGGTTGGGATCGTCTTTCAGGTTTTTATAATTCAGCGGCTTTTCTTCAAACCGGGGCAGAAGGAAAACCGTAATCGTAAAGAGAATCGTGGAAATGAGGATCGCAATCGGTACGGTATGAAGACCGAAGCGGCTGATCAGCTGGCCCATGACAAAGGACATCAGGGCATACGATACCGAACCGAGCGCCCGCACTCTGCCGAAGTTGATCGGGATGCCGAACCGCTCGTAATAGAACGGTGACGCAAAGACAAACGGATTCATACAGTTGACGCCGACAAGAAACAGCCCGAACAGGATCGCAGACGGAATCTTTGCCTGAAACACCAGGATCAGAACCGCAATGATTTCGATGGAGAAGGAGATGATAAACAGCTGCTTTTTCCAGTCGAAATAACGGGAGCGGTCGGAAATCCGTCCGAGAATCGGCTGTAAAAATGCGGCGATCAGACCGAATACGGCTGACAGGAACCCGATCTGCCCGGTTGTGAGCCCCTTATCGGTAAGATAGCTCATCACATAGCCAAGGACACACGCCTGTATGATATACAGCAGGCACATCATTGTAATATCGAGGATCCGCACCCGGCGGATCAGTTTCGGATCAGTAACCTTCATATAAAAGAACCTCCACCCTTCAGTTTACTGTATAATCTGCAGGATTCGATAATGAAATGTTCGTTGTGAGGATCAGAGCTCAATACTGGTGCGGGGTATCTGCACAATCAGGTTTACATCATGCGCTTCGCAGTATTTCGCGAGTTTGAAGAACGCTTCTTCCGTATGTTCCACAAGCGGAATCATACCCCTGGCAGGCTGATCCAGCCGGGAGAAAAAGTTATCCCAGTGCAGGGGAATCACAAGTTTTGGGGATACCTTTTCAATCGTTTCTTCAAAGAATTTCTTTTCGGTTTCGGCATCCGCCTTGGCAAGACCTGCTGTCCCAAGGAAGAGCACGTCTGCCTGATACCCATCAAGCTGACCTTCAATATAGTTGAAGCTCGGGCGGATGATAACCGTTTTTTCATTGTGCGTCACAATGAAATCATAGGAGCCGCCTTCCTTGTAGTCCCGGAGCTTTGCGGGCTGTACCAGAGGTTCTGTGATCGGCTCACCGAGGTCATTATTCAGAATCGTAGGTTTGGAATGCAGGGACGTGATGACTTTGATCTGATACTCCCCGACGGAGTATGTTTCTCCTGCCCGGAATTCAATCATCTGTTTTTCAGGCACATTGCCTCCCTTTGCGACATTCATCGCTGAAGCGGAGCCATAGATCACAGCGCCGGTTTGATTGGCGACATACGGCGCATCCATGACATGGTCATGATGGGTATGCGAAATGAAGATGGCCCGAAGCCGGTCCATGGGATGAAGGCGCATGAGCTCATCCGCAAGTGCGGTATCGGTTCCTTCACTCCCGCTGATGTACTTCATCAATGACGGCCGTGTGAAGTGGCAGTCAAAGAGAATCTGGTCGGTTCCGTCATCGAACAATAATGTGGTTGTCCCGAAAAATGTAACTTTCATAATCCTGACCTTTCTGTTCCTTACATGCCGGCATGCATCTCTGCAATTAAGTATAAACGGTTGCGAAGCAGGTATCACCAGAATTATCAGCGAAGCCCACGGAATGGGAACAGGAAGGACTATGAACAGTTCAAAGACGGGCTGCGAAACAGGCTGACGAGGAACTGTTTGGCAGGATTGGTTATGGAAATTCTCCGGGACGGATCCGAAAACGGGAGATCCGCCGGAGATCATCGGAGACAGGAAGAGATTGAAACGGTTCACTGCCGGTTTTTCTCATGAAAACAGCGAATTCATATACGAATAATCGGAACAATGATATACTTTGTGTGTTACGGCAGTATTGCGGAACATATCAATGAGGAACGGGGAAACGGATCTGTGTTCTTATGTGAAAAATAGGTCTTTCCGCAGAACAAGCCATGGAGTATCTCGAACTGCCGTTATTGGATCGTCATTTTTTACTGAGGTATATATCTGATGAAGACTGAAAACTTTCAGCAGCCGGCTGATGTAAAAAGATGATAGTTATATGACGTTCTGACTCTGCGGAGAGAATCATTCTGATTCCCGGCGGGGAAACGCATCTTTCAACACTAAGAAGTATTACGGAAGGAGAATTACTGTGAGTGTGAGAGGTAACCCGCGGGAACCGAATACTGTCCTGCCGCCCGCGATTCTTCCAAGGACAGAAAAAGATGCTGTGCTTAAGCCGTTTTTTGAAAATGATGATGTATTTGCGGATGTGGCAAACTTTGTCCTTTTCCATGGGAAACAGGTGATTCGGAAAAAGAACCTGAAAACAATTCATCCGGTATCCCTGATTCATACGGAAACAAAAGTGAGCTGGCTGGAACGGGATATTCTTAAACTTTGGAATACAAACACAATGATCTGTATGATCGGAATTGAGAATCAAAGTGATATCGATTCCACCATTCTCTACCGCACGATGGCATATGACGGGGCAAATTATCTGGATCAGATCCGGAAAGAGAACCGGGTTTTCTGCCCGGTGTTCACCATTGTCCTGTATTTCGGAAAAACACCCTGGAACAGACCGAAGACATTGTACGAAACACTGCGTGTGCCGGATGAACTGAAACCGTTTGTCAATGACTGGAAAATGACAGTGATAGATGTATTGCGCATCAGCGATGAAGAAACACGGCTGTTCCGAAGTGATTTCCGGGTGATGGTGGAAAGTCTGAAAAATAAATACAACCCGGATTACAAGGGCAGCAGAAAACAGGTGAAGCATAAAGGAGAACTGATTGATCTTATGAATGCATTTGGAATTACCGCCTTTACCGATGAGGAAAAGGCAGAATTGACAGAAGGGCCGCTGACAGAACGGAAAATACTGTCTGCGAAAGAACGGAAAACGATTTTTAAAAGCGGAAAAGCAGAAGGAAAAGCAGAAGGGAGAGCAGAAGGAAAAACAGAAGATCTGCAGATAATAATGGAAACTCTGAAACTGCCGTTTGCGGATGCGGCACAGTTGCTGAGAATCCCTGAAGCGGAACAGGAAGCGATCCGGAAGCGGATTGCGCTGAACGCTTAGCTATCAAGATATAAGGGTCTGTGATGAAGGATGTAAGCGGGAACGCATACAAATAATTTGAGGGTAATTGAAAACTGGAATATTTTTTGTCCTGACAGTTTATTACGATGCCAGTGTGAGGTGAAACATATGACACAGACATTTATTACAATCTCTCATCTGGATGACTTCGGAACCGCAGAATTTCTTCGTCCGGGCATGGAATTCGACCTGGTGAAAGAACCGAACTGTTACGATGACGAATCCATTGCCGTGTATTCAAAGCGCGGCGCAAAATGCGGGTATGTCGCAAACAGCTGTGAAACGGTCGCAAGAGGCACCCACTCTGCAGGCTGGATCTCGCGGGACTTTGACGCAAACGCTTCCTGCGTAATCCGGTTTGTGACGGAGGAACGCGCGATTGCGGAGCTTATGCTGAAAAACGGCGGGGAATCCGGTGAAACCACACAGTGACGGGAATTCAGGGACTTTCCATCCGGAGTTCAGATAAACTTCAGATTACTCCGTTACGATACAGACAGGCTGAACGATCAGCCGGGAGGATTCTGAATGATGAACACAACAAATATTAAAAAACTTCAGGTACTGACGCTGGTACCGTTACTGATGATGAGCACGGCATGCGCTTCCGCATCCGTCACGGAAGACGCAGCTTCCGGAAACGAGCCTGCGGTAAAGGAAACCGTAACGGAGGAGAGCGCCGCTGCGGTAACGGCTTCCGCTGCGGTCACAGCAAAGACGGAGTACTTCACGGAGCGGGATCTCGAACAGACCCCGGATCTCACCGATGCGGTACGGTATACCGTCAGTGACGGCCAGGATATCAATATTTCCGAAGAAGGCGTCTATGTGCTGAGCGGATCCGCAAAGGAAGTAACTGTAACCGTAGATGCGGCGGATGATGCGAAAGTGCAGATCGTGCTGGATGGGGTAACCATCACCAACACGGACAGCCCGGCAGTCTATGTGAAGAATGCGGACAAGGTCTTTGTCACAACACTTGCCGGCACGAACAGCACATTGACGGTAAGCGGTACATTTACCGCTGACGGAGACGAAAATACCAACGCGGTGCTCTATGCGAAAGATGATCTGGTCATCAACGGAGAAGGAACACTTACGGTCAATTCCACGAAACACGGCATCAACGCGAAGGATGATCTCAAGATCACCGGCGGAACGCTTGTGATCAATGCGGAAGACAAGGGCATCCGGGCAAATGACTCCGTGCGCATCGCGGGCGGCACAATTACCATTGACGCAAAAGATGACGGCATTCATGCGGAGAATGATGACGATGACTCTGTCGGCTGGATCTATATCGCCGGCGGTGAGATTACCGTCTCCTCCGGGGATGATGCGGTTCATGCGACTTCCACGCTGGTTATTGACGGCGGTACACTGAATATCTCCGGCGGGGAAGGCCTTGAGGCAACCGATATCACGATCAATGACGGTGATATTACGATCAACGCCAGCGATGACGGTATCAATGCGGGCAGAAAGTCTTCTGCGTATGAAGTCGCAATTACGATCAACGGCGGCAATATCAAGATCACCATGAACGGATTCGATACCGATGCCATTGACTCCAACGGCAATCTGACTGTCAACGGCGGAACCATTGATATCACCGGTCAGTCTGCCTTCGACTATGACGGCAAAGCAGAATACAACGGCGGAACGATCATCGTGAATGGTGAAACTGTCAATGCCATTACCAACCAGATGATGGGCGGTATGGGCGGCATGCACGGAAATATGGGTGACATGAACGGCCAGATGCCGGAAAACGGTGAAATGCCGGAAATGGGTGAGATGCCTTCTGACGGCGGGTTCCAGGGAGGCCATCACGGCGGTATGCGCCCGGGCATGAACGAAAACAGCGGTTTCCCGCAGCCGAATAGCAGCACAGATACCCAGAGCGATACCGAGAATAAGTTCTGAGTATCAACGAACAATAACGTTATCCCTTTCTTCAGAACCGGATGCACATACCGTGTGTCCGGTACTTTTTTATCCCTGCGAAAGGGGATAAACCTGCGGATAACGGTAAAA
>CAJOLG010000008.1 GCA_905235315.1 uncultured Solobacterium sp.
CCGTCAAACATGAAGGCATTGACGATATCCGCAAAGATATCGTTGTTTTCAATCAGCTGCTTTGCGTGCAGATCTCCGGTCTTATTGGGTGTTTCATGCGTTGTATGCAGTTCTTTTTTCATATCCGCGCTGGTGTTCTTTCCTCCCTACACATTCCTTATTTCCTTCAAAATCGGAAATCCCCGCGGAAATTCGAAAAATTTTTATTCCGACTGGCTCACTCTTCAGCCTGTCATACGGAGGCATTCCTGTTTCGCTCCTGTGCATTACCCTCACTGATTTCCCGGCTGAAAACACCATGATTTTCCTGTCCCTGCAGAAAAATGATCTGCCGGAACAGATCATTCACTGTAAGTTTGTATGAAGCCGTTGTTCTGATTTTTGCGTACCGCAGGCCGCATTATAAAAGGAGGCATTGTTTCTTTGCCTCCTTCAAATGGGTCTTATTTCAAAACTCAGTGTTCTCTCAGTAAATATGCGGCCGCAATCCCAAGAAGATCAGAAATCAGGAATGTGATGAGACTTCCCATCAGCCCTTTATCCGATGTATTCGGGATTGAACGTACGCTGTGGAACTTCCCGTTATTATCGATGAATCCCGGCTGGCAGGCCTTTGCGTCTTCATTCCATGCATAGTTGGATGGATATCCGGCCATCTGGCATGTGACCACATTGTCCGGCGTGGGCGTCGGCTTCGGTGTCGAACTGCCGGAAGGAGCAGGCGTCGGTGTAGGTGCAGGAGTCGGTGTGGGGGTTGGAGTTGGCTGAGATTCTTTATACGTCACTTTTGGAATTTCAAACTCAAACGTACCGGTCGTCTGATCGGATGATATATAATCCAAAACCGCACTTATGTTCGTATCATATATTCCGCTCGGAGAGCCGTCATTCAAACGCAGTTTATAAGACAGCGTCAGCGGATTTGCATTTTCAATCGGAACATTGATTGCCCAGCTGAACGCATTCTCATCCGGATTATATGTTACGGAATAGTCTTCCCCGAACGTCCAGGTGTTTCCGTCTTGCGTTCCCTCAATCTTTTTACCATTTACCGTCAATACGAATGTGTCGTTTCCGTTTTCAACTAACGTAAAATCCGAAGGGATTTTATCCGTTACGGTTCCCTCGCTGACCATATACAGGATGTCTTCTCTGATCGAATCAAACATCTTTTTAAGCGAGTCGGCGTCACTGATATCTGCTGAGAATTCACTGTTTTCAGGCAGCCATTCATTAAAACTCTTGGCGATTTCCAGCCCTGAACCGCCGCCCCATCCGTTATAAATAACAGATGCACAATGATAACTTTTCTGCATTTCTGTCCATAAATGTCCGGTCAGATATAATGCCTTCTGCAGTCCATCCGGATGCAGTTGATAGAAATCCGGATTAACTGTTTCTGTATATTTGTAATTGCCGTCTTCATCCTCCTCAACGGTATACGGATTTGCCTGCAGCCATATAAGATCACTCCAATCGGAATTCGGAGTAAATTCATAATACTTTTTATGAAGCAAATAGGTGTATTGGCTGCCGTTCGTTACATCATGGGTGACAACTTTGCCCTCAGCGGCTGTGGCTCCCTTATATGCATACTTTGCAATGTAATCGTATTTCGTGGCGTTTGATAATTCTTCATTATTACTGGCATACAGTTTTGCATAATCCCCCGTATAGAAATTGCCGGTTTTTTCGAAATATTCATCAAAACTCAACGATTTAAAACTTTCTTCTTCCTTGAAGAAGTTCACACCATCAAAAAACCGATATGCGCTTTTACTGTAAGCAATTGTCGTCTGGCCCAGAGCAGGCTGCGGATAAACACGTTTGGACGCCATGTACTGCCCGTAAACCGATGTGGGGACATCATTCTCGTCATTCCAAATATATGTTTTTCCGTCCAGCAGCATAATCACATACTTATGATCATCTTCTACTGCGGTATCTTCTTTCAGCCAGTCATTTGCCATGTCCAGGCCGCCATGCATGTTTGTCCCGGAACTTAGTTCTTTCAGATCTTTTTCCGTATAGTTGAGTCCGTCTTTAATTGCCGCGGCTGTCGCTTCGCTGTAATTAACCAGTTTGCTGTAGGTACTGTCCGATGAAAGAGCAATGGTATCAAACGCCACACCTCTGCACTTTATAACGCCGATTTTCAGATCTGCATTTTTTTCAATCAGCGAATTAAACAACGGCAATGCGTACTCTGTGAAATCCACATTACTGTTCGCCGTAGATGTAGAAGAGTCCATCACAAAGACAATGTCGTATTTGTTTTTATATTCGCCGGAAGGCAGTTTTAATGTGACGGTGGTTTCCCGGTTATTCGGTGTCAGTTCTGTCGGAGATGCGGTCTTCGAGCCGCTGACATCCGGGGTTTGTGCGGATACGCCTGCCTCCGGCAGTAATGCCGCACCATTAAAGCTGTCTTCTTCCGCCGCAGGCGCCGCTTTCAGCATAGGCGCTGCCGCAGCAGGCACCTCAGCGTTCTCTGCTTCCGCGTTTTCTTCCAGAGCCGGATTCTCTGCAGGTGCAGTCTCCTGTTCCTCCGGCAGTTCCGTTGTCTCAGAAGCGGACGAATCCGTTTCTTCCGTTTCTGCATCCGAATCCGAATCAGCGTCTTCGTCTTCGCTCTCAGCCGCCGGCTCCAATGATTCATTCTCTGATGCAGGTTCTGTAATTCCCTCTGTGTCCTGCCCGCTTTCTGCTGTAAGAACTGCTGTGCCGCTGACGCTCATCAGAAGCACTGCCATCAATACAGCAGTGATGCGGCGCATTCTTACGATCATGTTGTTGTTTCGCATACGCACTGTTGTCCCTCTCCTTTGAAGTATAGGTTACTTCACAGTTAATTATACCTGAATTAACAGACGAATGTTTGTTTTTTCACAACGTTTGCGACATTTTTTTGTACATTCAGGTGCTGGATTACAAGGGGTACGGTATGTTCCGCAGAATACGGATTGATTCTCCCGCCCACAAAGAAAAGGACCGCATGACCTCCCGTTGCCGCGAAGGTTCTGCAATCCCTTTTTTCCTGATTTTCCGGAATCAGTGTCCTGATACACTGAGCCGGTTGAGCGCCCGGGCGATCGCCAGCTGGGCACGTTTCACATCAAGGTTTTCATTTCCGGTCTGAAGCCGGTTCTGCGCACGTTCCAATGCGGCCTTTGCCCGCTCGTAATCAATCTCATCACTGCGTTCAATCGCATCCGTCAGGATCTCCGCAAGGTTATCGCGGAAATACAGGAGACCCCCTGACACTGCGAAGAGTTCCCGTTTACCCGCTTCCTCACAGGTCATCTTTCCGATTTTCAGGGAAGTGACGAGCGGCATATGGTTCGGAAGAATCCCCCGGTCTCCGTCCGTGGACTGAAAATTCAGATACGGGGTATCGAACTCTTTATAGATTCCTTCCGGGGTGATGACCCGGAGATGGATCTCACTCATTTGAGGCTCTCTGCCTTGGCGACGACATCTTCGATCGTGCCGACGCTCATGAACGCAGCCTCCGGAAGATCATCATATTTGCCGTCCAGAATCTCCCGGAAGGAACGAACGGTATCCTTGACCGGTACATACTTGCCGGGCAGGCCGCTGAACTGTTCCGCAACCGCGAACGGCTGAGACAGGAAGTTCCGGATTCTTCTTGCCCGGTTGACGATCTTGCGGTCTTCTTCACCGAGTTCATCCATACCGAGAATGGCAATGATATCCTGGAGCTCTTTATATCTCTGCAGAATCTGCTGTACCTGGCGGGCAACCTGGTAATGCTCTTCGCCGATGATCAGCGGATCCAGGTTACGGGAACCGGATCCGAGCGGATCCACCGCCGGGTAAATACCGAGCGCTGCGATACCGCGGTCAAGAACGGTCTTGGCGTCAAGGTGAGAGAAGGCCGTCGCCGGAGCCGGGTCGGTCAGGTCATCGGCAGGGACATAGATTGCCTGCACGGACGTGATCGAACCGTCATCGGTGGAAGTGATACGCTCCTGGAGCTGGCCCATTTCCGTTGCCAGGGTGGGCTGGTAACCGACGGCACTCGGCATCCGGCCGAGCAGCGCGGAAACTTCCGAACCAGCCTGGGTGAAGCGGAAGATGTTGTCAATAAACAGAAGGACATCCTGGTGCTCCTTGTCACGGAAGTATTCCGCCATGGTAAGCGCAGAGAGCGCTACCCGCATACGGGCACCCGGAGATTCATTCATCTGTCCGTAGGTAAGTACCGTGTTCTTAAGAACGCCGGACTCCTTCATTTCAAAGTACATGTCGTTTCCTTCGCGGGTACGTTCTCCGACACCCGCAACGACAGAACGTCCGCCGTGCTCAATCGCAATGTTGTGGATCAGCTCCTGCATCAGAACGGTTTTTCCGACACCGGCACCGCCGAAGAGACCAACCTTGCCGCCCTTGTTGTAGGGGCAGAGCAGGTCAATGACCTTAATGCCGGTTTCGAGGATCTCCGTTGAGGTCTGCTGCTGGGCAAACGTCGGAGCTTCCCGGTGGATCGGCATCTGCACTTTGGCATTCACTTCTCCAAGACCGTCAATCGGTTCGCCAAGCACGTTGAACATGCGGCCGAGTACCTCTTCGCCGACCGGCACCGTGATCGGTGCTCCGGTATCGATACAGTCCATCCCGCGGACAAGGCCGTCGGTGCTGCTCATCGCAATACAGCGGACAATATCATCGCCGACATGCTGGGCTGCTTCAACAGTCATCTGTTTTCCGTCCGGAAACGTGATATGAATCGCGCTGCGGATCGAAGGGAGATGATCCGATGTAAACCGGATATCAACGACCGGTCCGATGACCTGTACAATTTTTCCTGTTTCACTCATAACGGTAGTCTCCTAATCTCAGACCGCCTCGGAGCCGCCGACAATTTCGGTGATCTCCTGGGTGATTGCGGCCTGTCTTGCCTTGTTGTATTCCAGCAGCAGTTCACTGCTGAGTTCATCTGCGTTGTCGGTTGCGGTTTTCATCGCCATGCGGCGGCTTCCCTGTTCACTGGTGGTGGATTCCATCCACGCACTGTAGACCATGTCCGCCAGCATCATGGGCATGATGGAATTGAGAATCGACTCCGCATCCGGTTCAAAGAGCGTCTCCGCCTGCGGTCCTTCCTTCGGCTCCTGCTCTTCGACCTCACACGGCAGAAGCTGAAGTACTTCCGGCTGGAAGGACATCGTATTTACAAACCGCGTGCGGATCAGCTGGAGACCGCCGGTCTCATGACTGAAATACATCTCAATCGCTGCCTGGATATGTTCCCGGATGGACTGGGGTGTCACCTGATCGGAAGATACCGGCTCCTTGTTCAGAAGATTCCAGCCGTCTTCCTGCATGGTGTGGTACAGGGAGGTGCCCACCAGGAAGATGGGATCCTCTTTGGTGAGATTCTCCTTTACATACCGCAGGATATTCATGTTATACGCGCCGCATAATCCCATATCGCTGCAGAAGACAACGCTTACTTTGACTTCGCTGGTTCCGGGCCTCAGATACGGACTGTCAATGCCCGGATTGTTCGCAACGATTTCATTGACGGTCTCCCGCAGACGCATCGCATATTCCCGGTTTGCCTCCATCGCTGCCCGCTGACGGAACAGCTTCGCGTTGGCGATCATTTCCATCGCCTTCGTGATCTTGCGGGTGGAGTTTACCGAGCGGATCCGGGTGCGCAGTGCCTGCATCGACTGCATACTATTCTCCCTTTACCAGGCGGTAATGTTCGAGAACCGCAGTCATGGCTTCTTTGATTCTGGCATCCAGTTCGTCACTGATTGCGCCGGTCTGTTCGATCTCGTCCAGAATACCGGAATACTCTTCCCGGAACTGCCGGTGCATCAGTTTTTCAAACTCTGCCGTATCTTCCACCGGTACCTGATCAATGTATCCGTTCTTTGCGGCATACAGGGTCAGGGCCTGTTCCGATACGCTCATCGGCTGGTACTGCGGCTGCTTGAGGAGCTCTGTCAGCCGGGTGCCGTGGTCGATGATCTTCTTGGTGGTCGGATCAAGGTCGGAGCCGAACTGCGCAAACGCCAGCATCTCATGATACTGCGCAAGATCCAGCTTCAGGGAAGAAGATACCTTCTTCATCGCCTTGGTCTGGGCATGCGAGCCGACACGCGAAACGGAAAGACCGGAGTCAACCGCCGGGCGGATACCGGAAGCGAACAGGTCGGTCTGTAAGAAGATCTGTCCGTCGGTAATGGAAATAACATTGGTCGGAATATATGCCGAGATATCTCCGGCCTGGGTTTCAATAATCGGCAGTGCGGTCAGAGAACCGCCGCCGAGTTCATCACTGAGCTTCGCCGCCCGCTCCAGAAGACGGGAATGGAGATAGAAGACATCACCCGGGTAAGCTTCACGTCCCGGAGGTCTCCGCAGCAGGAGGGACATTGTACGGTATGCGACCGCATGCTTGGACAGATCATCATATACGATGAGAACATCCTTGCCCTGTTCCATCCACTCTTCGCCGATGGCGCATCCGGCATACGGCGCAAGATACTGCTGGGGAGCAGATTCGGAAGCCGACGCATTGACGATGGTGGTATATTCCATCGCATCGTTTTCCCGCAGCTTCTGCACAAGACGGGCAACCGTAGATTCCTTCTGGCCGATCGCCACATAGATGCAGTTCACGTTCTTGCCCTTCTGGTTGATGATCGTATCGATCGCGATCGCGGTCTTGCCGGTCTCACGGTCGCCGATAATCAGCTCACGCTGGCCCTTTCCGATGGGGATCATACTGTCGATGATCTTAAGGCCGGTCATCAGCGGCTGGTTGACGCCCTTGCGGGTCATAACACCCGGCGCAACCCGCTCTACCGGACGGGTTTTGGTATATTCAATCGGTCCCCGGTTGTCGATCGGCATGCCGAGGGCATTTACCACTCTTCCCAGCATTCCGTCTCCGACCGGCACCTCCACGATCCGTCCGGTGCGGCGTACTTCATCCCCCTCGCGGATCTGGGTGTCATCACCGAGCAGAACGACACCGATATGGTCTTCTTCCAGGTTGAGCACCATACCGAAAACGCCGTGCGGGAGTTCAAGCAGCTCGCCGCTCATGGCCTGATCGATTCCCTGGACCATCGCGATTCCATCACCGGTAGAGATGACGTAACCGACATCATCCGAATGGATCTTCTGATCATAGTTTTTAATCTGTTCCTTGATCAAGGAACTGATCTCTTCCGGTCTGATCTGTTTCATATGTTCCCTCCTCTCAGGAGTGTTTCCTTCATTTCTTCAATCTGCCGCGCCACCGATACATCGGTCACGGTTGATCCGGCAGTTACTTTAATCCCGGCAATCAGGCGCTCATCGATCCTGTTGATGAGGTGTACCTGTTTTCCGGTTTTTGTCTCAAGCGCTTTGCGGATCCGATCCATCTGTGCTTCATCCAGCTTCCGTGCACTGGTAACCGTTGCGGTCTCTATGCCGAGGTCTTCATTCGCTTTTTCAATAAATTCCTCGAGAATAGGGCCCAGATAATACATCCGGTCTTTATCAACCAGAAGCTTGAGAAAATTCACGGTTTCCTGCGTGAATGACGCAAAACAGCGGGAGATCAGTTCTTTCTTCTCTTCCCGGCTGATCTGCACCGCACGGAAAAATCCGGAAAGGTCCGGATTTGTCTGAACCTCCTTAAGGATTATTTCAGCCTCTTCCTTCCGCTCCGCAACCTGATCATTTTCTTTTGACAGCTCAAACAGCGCTTCGGCGTAGCGGCCCGCAATCTCATTCGCCATCGGTCGCTTCCTTTACAAAGGCATCAATCGCCTGCTGGTCGAGTTCATCCGCATTGTCCTTCATCAGGAGTTTGCCGGCAGCCGCCATGGCGACTTCGACCATTTCCTTCTGCATGTCACTGTACATGGCATCCCATTCTGCTTGCATCTGTTCCCGTGCCTTCGTGCGGACCATATCAGCTTCCTTATTGGCATCCGCAAGGATGGATTCCTTCCGGCTGCCTGCTTCCTTCACGGCTGCCGAAACGATCTCTTCCGAACGGCTGCCCGCATTCTTCAGCTGAAGTGCGGCCGCTTCCCGGTCGCTTTCGGCTGCCGCGCGTGCCGCTTCGCCGGCGGCGAGATCTTCCTGCATCTTCTCACCGCGTACGGCAAGATACTGCTTGACGGAAGCCCAGAGATATTTCCGCATCAGAAGAAACAGCACTAACGTACTGCAGAGCTGCACGAGCATCGTCAGGGGATTGGGTATCAGCTGTCCTACGATGTCGACATCAATCATTGTGTCTTATCTCCGGATTACAGGCTCGGGTATACGAACATCAGCAGGATCGAAACCAGAAGTCCGTAGATCGCGCAGGTCTCTGAAAGCGCGATACCGAGAATCATTGTCGAACGGATCTTCGACTCCGCCTCGGGATTTTTTCCGATTGCGTCGCACGCATGTGCGGCAGCGGTTCCTTCACCGAGACCGGTCATCATACCGGCACAAACCGCAAGTCCTGCGCCAATGGCAATTAAACCCTTATTGATATCCATATTTTTATCCTCCCTATGCGATACCTTTTATTACCTCTTCGGGCATATCGTTCCCGATGAGGACCATGGTTAATGTGACAAATACCAGCGTCTGAATGAAGCCGGCAAACAGATCGAAATAGGCGTGAAGCACCGGGGCAATGATCGGCGCCATGAAGTTGAATACCCCGCCCTGGGCCCCGAAGCATGAGGCGATCAGGTTGGACAGCCCCTGCGCCGCGCCGTAGATCAGCTGCATCATGATCGTGCCGCACAGAATATTTCCGAACAGACGGATCGACATTGAGATCATCGTGGAGAACTTGCCGATAATATTCATCGGCAGCATCACCGCAATCGGCTCAAGGAATCCGTGCAAATAACCTTTCAGGCCCTGATACTTCAGTTCTGTGATCTGAATCAGAAGCCAGGTAATGAAGGCAAGAAGCAGGGTGACCGAAAGATTGGAGGTCGGCGAATTCAGCCCCAGTAACGAGACTGTGTTGGCACAGAAGATATAGACCCACAGCACAAGAATGTAGGGCGTAAGAATATCCGATGTCTTTTCGCCGACATTGTCCGTAACACTGCGGTATACGCTCTGCACGCCCAGCAGCACCGGCAGGATAATTCCCGTTGGCTCCGCAAGCGGATCTGCCTTATCGATCTTCTTTGACAGCAGAACGATGCCGATCCCAAGAACAATGGTCAGAAGAATGATGACATATACATCTGACTGAACGGTCATTGCGACGCCTCCTTTCTTTGAAACAGTTCATTGATAATAATTGCGGTTTTTACCGCGGTAAGTCCAACTGCGACAGAAAAAATATTCAGTTTTTCCGGATTCTTTACCGCCGCCAGCAGTAATCCGCCCATCAGGGCAAAATTGATCAGGAAGTGCGGAAGTCCGGTGAATTTCCCGGCGTGCCGGCTGTCCAGCACCCGGTTCCAGTACCGCACATTCCATTCGTAGATGATGACAGACAGCGCCGTGCCCGCCAGTAATCCGAGTCCGACCGGCATGAACCTTATACTGAGAAGGATCCCGGCCAGTATAAACAGAACTATTATATACCGCATTCGGCGGTTGTCCGCATGCCAAAGCGACATATTTTCTGCTTATTCCTCAATCATCCCGAGCAGATCCAGAATCCGGTTGAGATCTGCCGTATCCGTGAAGCGGATCGCAAGATTCTTTCCGCTGATCGTAACCCTCGTTCCGAGCTTTGCGCTCATCCGGTTTTCAAGATCTTTGATCAGCGGATCCTTCTCCGGCTCCCTGCGCGGTTTCGCTGTGCCTTCGTTTCCGGCCAGCTCTTTGACATAGCGTTCCACTTCCCGTACCGACATCCGGTCTTTCCGCACCTTCTGCGCGGCTTCCGTAATCTGGTCTTCATCCCCGAGGCTTAAGAGCGGCCGCACATGGCCCATCGTCAGCTGTTTTTCGGTGACCATCTCCTGCACGGCATACGGCAGCTTCAGCAGCCTCAGCATATTTGCGCAGTATTCCCGTGATTTCCCGACACGCTCCGCAAGCTGTTCCTGTGTATAGCCGAGCCGCTTGATCAGGGATTCATACGCCGCTGCTTCTTCAATCGGGTTGAGGTCTTCCCGCTGGACGTTTTCCAGCAGGGAAATCTCCATCATCTCTTCATCGGTGAATTCCACCGAGATTGCCGGAACGGTGGAAAGCCCTGCGATCTTTGCGGCACGCAGACGGCGCTCGCCTGCGATCAGCTCATAGCCCTGCACGCTGGGACGCACCAGCAGCGGGGTAAAGATTCCGTGCAGACGGATCGAATCCGCCAGCTCGTTCAGTGCCTTCTCCTCAAATTCCTTCCGGGGCTGATACGGGTTGGGGCGGATCTCCGATACCGGAATCTCCACTTCTTTTCTTCCCGGCGCATAGCCGCCGTTGTTCTGAATATCCTCGAGGAACTGTTCGACATCGGATCCGAAGATGGAATTCAGACCTTTGCCCAGTCCGCTTTTACGTTTCTCTGCCATCGCTTACCTCTTTTCGTTCTGGGAAATCACTTCCTTGACAAGACCCACATAGGCTTTGGCGCCTTCGGATCGGGTGTCGTATTCGAAGATGCTTTCCCCGCGGGACGGGGCTTCGGAAAGCCGCACATTACGCGGGATATAGCACCGGTATACCTTCTCCTTGAAGTATTTCCGGACTTCCTGCTGCACCTCAACAGAGAGCTTGGTCCGGACATCAAACATCGTAAGCAGAACGCCTTCGATCGAAAGCGAAGGGTTCCAGAGACGCTGCACAAGCCGGATCGTTGAGAGCAGCTGGGTGAGACCCTCCAGCGCGAAGTATTCGCACTGCACGGGAATCATGACCGAATCGGCTGCCGTCAGGGCGTTGGTGTTGAGCAGGCCCAGGCTCGGCGGGCAGTCGATGATGATGTAGTCGTATTTCCAGCGCACCGCATCCAGCTTCTGTTTCAGAAGATGTTCGCGGCCGACCTCATACAGATTGGATGCCATCTCCACATCCGCTCCCGAAAGATCGATCGTTGCCGGAAGCACATCCAGCGGCGGCATATCCAGTGTCACCGCATCCTGTTCCACGGTATCGTTTCCCATCAGCACCTGATAGACACTGTGGTTGTGATCAAACCCTGCCGCCCCGGCACCGATGCCGTTGGTGGCGTTGCCCTGCGGGTCAAAGTCCACCAGCAGAACACGCTTGTCCGCATAGGCAAGCCCTGCCGCAAGATTGATCGATGTGGTCGTCTTTCCGACGCCGCCTTTCTGATTCGCAACTGCGATGATTTTCCCCATAATTCCTGTCTCCGGTTTTACTTCGGAAACCGCAGGATGATCCGAACATCGGTCAGCGTTTCCTCCTGTTCGGTCACCACATCGATTCCCATCTTTCGGATCATGCGCACGCACTGGTTCACGGAGTTGATTCCGATCTGGATACTGCGCGCAAATCCTTTTGTCTTTGCCCGGCGCTTTGCCTGTTTCGCCGTGCTGATCTTTTCCACATACGCTTCCGTCTGCCGTACATTGAGCCTGCGGTCTTCCACATAATGGCTCGCAGCTGCCTGCCGGTCCGGCGGCAGGGCAAGCAGTGCCCTGGCATGACGCTCCGACAGCCTGCGGTCCGCCACCGCATCCTGCACCTCCTGCGGGAGGTTCAGAAGCCGGATCTTGTTTGCGATCGAGGACTGGGATTTGCCGAGGCGTTTCGCCAGCTCCTCCTGGGTCAGGCCGGCCTGCCGCATGATCTGCACATAGCCCTTGGCCTCCTCCACCGCCGTGAGATTCTCCCGCTGGATGTTTTCCACCATGGCCATCTCCGCCGCCTGGTTTTCCGACGGCGAGAGAATATAGCACGGCACCGTCTCAAAGCCCGCTTCCCGGCAGGCCCGCCATCTGCGCTCCCCGGCGATGATCTCATAATGATCGTCCACCTGGCGCACGGTAATCGGCTGAATCAGCCCGTTGACCCGGATCGAATCCGTGAGCTCAGCCATGGCCGTTTCATCAAAGTGAATTCGCGGCTGATACCGGCTGGAGCGGATCTCTGAAATCGGAATCTCCACGGTCTTCCCGGTACGGTCCTTGTCAAAGATGTCAAATATCGTTCGTGCCATCTCAGTGTTTCTCCGTCAGCGGTTTCTGTTTGATCTTCGCATAGGCCCGGGGATATTTCCCGGGTGTCGGCTGGGTTTTCGGGGCCAGAATCAATACCCGGTTCTCCCCGCAGGGCAGTGTGTCTTCGAGAACGTCCGGTTCCCCGCACCCAAGTGTCTTGAGCGCAAAGCCCGCTTCCGCAAGCTCTTCGTTTCCGTGCAGCCCTTTCATTGCGGCAAACGTGCCGCCCGGTTTTACCAGCGGGACGCAGAGTTCCGCCAGCACGGAGAGATTGGCGACCGCGCGTGCGGTTACCGTATCGGCCTCTTCCCGATGAAGCTTTGCGTATTCCTCTGCCCGGGCATTGATCACCGTCACATTGGTGAGCCCGAGTTCGTCTTTTGCGGTATTCAGAAAGACGCATCGTTTGTTCAGCGGCTCCAGCAGGATAAACTGCGTATCCGGCAGTGCGGCTGCCCATACCAGACCCGGGAACCCGGCTCCGCTTCCGACATCGCATACTCTGCCTTCCGGCCGGAAATGAGAAAGCGGAATCAGACAGTCCAGCAGATGCTTTTCATACGCCTCCTCCGGATCTTTGATCGCCGTCAGATTCATTTTCTGATTCCAGTCCAGCACAAGCCCGACCAGTCGGATCATGGTCTGAACTGCCGGTTCATCCGCGGGAATCCCGCGGTTCCGGATTTCCTCCCGGAGTTCCTCGCTTCTCATAAACTGCCCCTATTTTACACTATTATTTCCCGGGAATACGACTATCCTCGGGAATCCAGATAATTTTTAATGTGGATAATTTCGTTTTCCACAATTTCTGTGGTGCCCGCATCCGGCGCAAACAGGCTGGAATAGGAGAAATATGCCACTCCGTCCCCTCCGCCGGAGAATACCGTCGCCATCTGGCGGGCCATCATATCATCGTTGTCTGCCCACTCCCGGTTTACGGTTTCGTCTTCCGAGAGATTCAGTTTCAGGCCGATCACATAAGCCGCAAGTCCGACCATCAGACGGACATCCGACCCCTCGGTGACCTGTTTCCACTCCTCAAAGGTCGGTTCAAACGGCTTGATCGGGTGGAGATACCCCCAGTAGATCTGGGGAATGAGATAATCCACGGTGCCCTGTTCCACCCAGTGATACGGGTTGGCATAGAGCAGGGTGATGCAGTTGTCGATATTTCCTGCCGGGGAGATGCCGAACTGCACCGCCGGGTCAAACCGCTTGACCGTGTCATGGATATCCTGAACCATCCGGTCGGTATTGTTCATCCGGAAGTCTTCAAGCGTCAGACTCTCATTTTCCTCAAGCGCCCGGGAATAGATATAGGCATCGAAGTTTTTCTCCGTGCCGTACGGGTAGAAATAATCATCCAGATGAATGCCGTCCGGATGATAGGTTTCCAGCAGCTCATTTACAACCGAACAGATCAGGGACCGGACTTCCGGATATGCCGGGTTGAGATAATACCGGTCGCCGTTCTGCCTTACCCGCTCATCGTTGCGGTCGATCCACTCCCGTATCACAAAGTCTTCCGGGAGATTCTGCGCATCTTCTGCCGCAACCGAACGCATCGGGTTGATCCAGGCATGAACCTTGATGCCTTCCGCATGCGCCGCATCCGAGAAGATCCGGAAGGGATCATACGCCCCGGGCTTATACGCGGATGCCGGATAAACGGCGGAATCATAGAGCGCATCGGTAAACGCCACCGCATGAAGATACAGGTTGTTTACCCCGACCGACTTCATGTTGGATACCGCTTCCGCCGCAAATTCCGTAAAGGCCGCTTCATCCATGCCGGCACAGAGATTCTGATATTCCAGATAGGAGAACCACATTCCGATGGTTTCTTCGTTCACAGCGGCCGGTTCCGCTTCCTGCACGGGTTCCTCCGCTGACGCTTCCTGCTTTGCGCATCCGGTCACAGCCAACAGACTCGCCGCAAGAAGGCATCTGCCGGTTCTGCGGAGCACGGACCATATGCGTTTTCCGTTGGAATCTGCTTCCTGCCAGTTCATCTGTCTTTCTCCTTCCGCTGTTTCAGCGCTACCGCAAGCACCGCGATATCTGCCGGGTTAACGCCGGAGATCCGGGAAGCCTGCCCGATCGTCATCGGTTTGTACAGATTCAGCTTCTGCCGCCCTTCCAGGGAAAGATGATCCACGCCGTCGTAGTCAAAGTCCGGCCCGAGCACAATGTCTTCCATCGCCTTCAGCTTGTCCGCTTCCCGCCTTGCCTTTTCGATATAGCCGCTGTACTTGACCTCGATCTCACAGCGCTCGGCGGTTTTCTCATCTGCCGGCTCTCCCAGCATCTCCGTCAGCTCCATTGCGGTGATGCCCGGCCGCTTCAGCAGCTCATAGCCGCTCTCTCCCCGGTGTTCGGGAATAAAGTTTTTATCCTTACTTAATATCTCTGCCAGCCGGGGGTCATCCAGATGGAAGCGGGCTTCCTTCAGCTTCTCTTCCAGCGCATTCAGCGCTTCCTGTTTTTTCTCATATGCCGCATAGCGTTCATCGCTGATCAATCCGACCCTGCGTCCGTGTTCGATCAGACGCTGTTCCGCATTGTCATGGCGCAGCAGTAAGCGGAACTCCGCCCGTGAAGTAAGCAGGCGGTAGGGTTCCAGTGTGCCCTTGGTGGTAAGATCATCGATCAATACCCCGATATATGCCTCATCCCGGCGGAAGACCAGCGGTTCTTTTTCTTCCAGCTTCATGGCGGCGTTGATGCCGGCCATGATGCCCTGTCCCGCGGCTTCTTCATATCCGGATGTTCCGTTGATCTGCCCTGCCGTAAACAGATTCTCAATGATCCTGTTTTCCAGCGTCGGCTTCATCTGAATCGGGTCAACTGCGTCATACTCGATCGCATAGGCGTACTTTTTGATCACACAGTGCTCAAAGCCCGGCAGAGTATGCGTCATCTCCTCCTGCACATCCCGCGGCAGGGAGGTGGAAAATCCCTGTACGTAGGTGGTGTCCATCGACAGGCTCTCCGGCTCCAGAAAGAGCAGATGCCGCGGCTTGTCCGCAAAGCGCACCAGCTTGTCTTCAATGGACGGGCAGTAGCGCGGCCCGACGCCTTTGACCACCCCCGAATACATCGAAGACCGATGGAGATTCCGGCGGATGATTTCATGCGTCTCGGGCGTCGTCCAGGTCATATAGCACGGTACCTGTTCCGCATAGGGACGGATGTGCTCCGTCGTTTCGGAAAAGGCCACAAAGCCCTCGGTGCCCGGTTCAACCGGTGTCTTTGAAAAGTCGATGGAGGCGGTCAGCACCCGCGGCGGGGTTCCCGTCTTGAGACGGAAGGTCTTCAGCCCAAGCTCCCGCAGGGAAGCGGAAAGCTTCTCCGTGGTCGGCTCTTTGTCCGGCCCTCCCGGCACCACTTCATCGCTGATCATGTTCAGCCCTGCCATGTACGTTCCCGTCGTCAGGATCACCGCATCGGCAGAAAGAAAGGAACCGTCGCTGAGCGTGACACCGCTGACACGGTTCTGCCTGACATTCAGCGCGACGGTCATGCCTTCGATCACCGTGAGATTCTCCTGTTTCTCCAGGACATCCTGCATCATCTTCCCGTAGGCAATCTTGTCCGACTGCACGCGCAGGGCACGCACGCCCGGACCTTTGGCGGTATTGAGCATCTTGAACTGCAGTGCGGTCGCATCTGCCGTTACGGGCATCTGGCCGCCCAGGGCATCGATCTCACGCACGACAATTCCTTTTGCGGGTCCGCCCACCGACGGATTGCATGGCATCTTGCCGATATTCTCTTTTCGCAGCGTGATCAGGGCTGTGCGGTGCTTCAGGCGCGCGCCCGCAAGCGCGGCCTCAATGCCCGCATGTCCGCCGCCGATCACGATGATTTCAAAATCAGACATGCTTCAACGCGTTATCAAGAAACGCTTTTGCCTCCTCCTGTTCCTCGCTCAGGATGCGGAATGCCATCACCCCTCCGCGCAGGCCGATGTCCTCGGCCCCCGCTTTGTACATCACAAGCTTGCCGAGCAGGTCGCGGATCCGTTTCTGCCGGTCGTTGGCCTGTGCCGTAAAGGGAACGATCACCGTCACCTTGTCGTTGTCCACCAGAAAGGCATCGGTTTCCGATCCGCGGATCGCTTCACATTCCCCGGCCTCAATAAGCGGCTTCACCAGCTTCTTTGCCCGGCGGATCTCATTGCGCGTGCGGTCTTCTTCCGCAAGCTGTGAGGTGATGATCATGAGCTGCTGGCGGATCTCATCGAGCGCAAAGATGGTGTCGGGCTCATAGTTCTGACTGCCGGCCCAGAGATCAATTCCCCGGGTTTCCGCCAGCCGCAGGATACGCAGGGTCGCCATCGGGTCATTCCGGTCGATATAGGTAAAGCTCTCCAGCCGGTCATTGATGGCGAGGCCTGCCTCCTTCGGATACACCGGTGCACTGAAGTACACGCAGTCTTTCAGATGGAGGCAGTTCATCGTCTCCGGCACCGTGCCGCTGCGCGAGGCAAGTTCAATCGCCTCCCGCAGGCGCTCTTTACTGCTGTAGCCGTTGGCGGTGCCGTACCGCTTCCACATTTCGTTGAGGGAAAGCCGGCTTGTGCTGTCAAAATGCGCATAGCCGACAAATCCCTTCTTCCGCTTCGTCTGCCCGTACGCATAGAAAAACAGGAGATCACCGCGTTTGAAATCCGTAAAGCCGGCCCGGGCGGAAAGACGCCAGAAATTGACGTCCCTGTTTCCGCACAGACGGTGATATTCAATCATTTCCTGATCCGTGGTATAGGCAATCGAGCTCATATGGTTTATCCCTTAGAAAATGCCGTAGCTGTCGCCGTTCTCATCCACACCCATGTGTACGGCTGCCGGTACCTTCGGAAGACCCGGCATGGTGAGAATCGAACCGGTATAGGCGACAATGAATCCCGCGCCGCGCGAGATTGAAAGATCCTGCACATGAATCACAAAGTTTTCCGGCCGGCCCTTGATGTTCGGGTCATCGGTCAGAGAAAGCGGGGTCTTTGCCATACAGACGGGCACCCGGTCCCACCCGTTGGCGATATAGATCTTGATCTTTTCCAGAGCGGTTTCGCTGTATTCCACATCCGAAGCGCCGTAGATCTGTTTCGAGATTGCGGCGATCTTGTTCTGAATCGTGTCATTGACATCATAAACCGGCGCATAATGCGTGGGCTCTTCGCAGAGTGCGCATACATGTTCCGCAAGGGCGATCGTTCCGTTTCCGCCGTTTGCCCAGCCGTCGCTCTCCTCTGCCGGATAGCCGTTTTCCTTACACCAGTTCAGCAGCGCCGCAACTTCGGCCGGGGTATCTGCCGAGAATTTGTTGATGGCAACCAGGAACGGTACGCCGAATGCCTGGACGCTTTCGATATGCTTGGCAAGGTTCTTCGCCCCCTCCAGCATCGCTTCGATATTCTCTTCCTGCAGGTGGTCTGCATCGACGCCGCCGTGCATCTTGAGTGCGCGTACGGTTGCGACAATCACAACCGCATTCGGTGTAAGGCCGCCGAGCCGGCACTTGATATCAAGGAATTTCTCAGCGCCGAGATCCGCACCGAAGCCGGCTTCTGTGACAACATAATCCGCAAGCTTCAGCGCTGTGCGGGTGGCGATCAGAGAGTTACAGCCATGGGCAATATTCGCAAACGGGCCGCCGTGCACAAATACCGGGGTATGTTCCAGGGTCTGAACGAGGTTCGGCTGAATCGCATCCTTCATGACAACGGTCGCTGCGCCGTCGGCTTCGATATCCTTGACGGTGACGGGCTTGTTGTCATAGGTGTAGGCAACGATACAGCGGCTGATGCGCTCGCGGAAGTCATCGAGGTCGCTTGACAGACACAGGATCGCCATGATTTCCGTTGCGACGGTAATCACAAAGTGATCTTTGCGCTCCACGCCGTTGGTCGCCTTTTCCTGGGCGATCGTGATTGTGCGCAGCGTGCGGTCATTCATATCCAGGCAGCGTTTCCATTCGACCTTCTCCGGGTCGATGTTCAGCGGGTTGCCCTGGTAAATACTGTTGTCGAGCATCGCCGCAATCAGGTTGGTCGCCGTTGTGATTGCGTGCATGTCTCCCGTAAAGTGCAGGTTGATCGCCTCCATCGGGACCACCTGGGCATAGCCGCCGCCGGCTGCGCCGCCCTTGAGACCGAACACCGGTCCGAGCGACGGTTCCCGCAGACATGCCATGACCTTCTTTCCGATCTTCTGCATGCCGTCCGCAAGACCGACGGTAGTGGTGGACTTGCCTTCTCCGGCTTTGGTCGGGTTGATCGCCGTCACAAGAATGAGCTTTCCGTCCGGGTTGTTTCCGATTTCCTCGCCGATCTTCAGCGAAACCTTCGCTTTGTCGTTTCCGTAAGGAATCAGATACTTCCGGTCGATGCCGGCTTTGTCCGCAATCGTGTAAATGTCTTCCAGTGTCGCTGCCTGTGCAATTTTCAGATCGTTGTTCATACCCCTTTGTCTCCTCCTTTTTTGTGATTACATGGCACGCCGGTCCGCAAGTGCATGGGACAGCGTGATTTCATCTGCGTAGTCCAGCATTCCGCCGGCCGGCAGACCGTGGGCGATTCGTGTGACAAGTACGTCCGGACATTCTTTTTTCAGAAGCCGGTCCAGATACATGGCGGTTGTTTCTCCGTCCATGGTGGCGCTTGTGGCGATGATGACTTCCTTCGCATCTTTCGCCCGCGCAACCAGCGAGTCGATATTCAGATCCTCGGGCAGAACGCCCCGGGACGAAGAGATCAGTCCGTTCAGAACATGATATACACCCTGATATTCCCCGGCCCGCTCCATCGCGGTCACATCCCGGGGGGACTGCACCACAAAGATCGTTCGGCGGTCCCGCTCCTTATCGCGGCACACCGCACATTCTTCATGGTCGGTCAGATTCCCGCATACCGGGCACCGGTGCAGCTGTGTCTTGACGCCGATGAGGGCATCCGCAAACTGCCGCACTTCCTCTTCGGGCAGATCTGCCATGACAAGTGCATAGCGCTCGGCGGTTTTCTCTCCCACACCGGGCAGCCGGCGGAACTGTTCAATCAGCGTCTGCAAACTCTGCGGATACATCAATTACATCCCCGGAATTGAGATACCCTGGGTAACGGAACCCATCTTTTCCTCACGGTCGGTTCTTGCCTGATCCACTGCGCTGTTGAACGCAATCAGCAGCATATCCTGCAGCTCTTCCTTGTTCTCTTTCGCAAGCAGCTCATCCGGAATCGA
>CAJOLG010000009.1 GCA_905235315.1 uncultured Solobacterium sp.
ACCATGAGCACCAGCACATGGTAGGTCAGATCGGCGATCTCGTAGATCGTTTCTTTCTTATCCTGATCCTTGGCGGCGATGATGACTTCCGTGCATTCCTCCCCGACTTTCTTCAGGATCTTATCCAGTCCCTTCTGAAACAGATAGGTTGTATAGGAGCCCTCCGGAAGGTTCGCTTTCCGCTCTTCCAGAAGGGCATACAGTTCATTCAGGTCAAAGGTCTGTTCACTCATGATATTCCTCCTCAAAATCGATCCGGATCCCGGTGTCAAAACAGCTGTCGGTTCCCCGGTGGCAGGCCGGCCCATCCTTGCGCACCCGCACAAGAAGCGCGTCCCCGTCACAGTCCAGCTCCATCGTCACAATATGCTGGTAATTGCCGGACGTTTCTCCTTTCAGCCAGAGTTCCTGCCGGCTGCGCGACCAGAAACAGGTAAGCCCCTTTTCTTTTGTGACCGCAAAGCTCTTCCGGTTCATATAGGCCAGCGTCAGCACACGCCCGGTGTCATAATCCTGCACGATGCAGGGCACCAGTCCTTTTTCATCCCAGCGGATGTCTTCTTCCCGTATCATAGGCGCACTGCGATTCCTTCCTCATTCAGTCTCTGTTTGAGGTCTTTGATCGAAACCTCTCCGTAATGGAAGATCGAAGCCGCAAGACCTGCACTGATGCCGGGAATGGTTTTAAACAGCTCCACAAAATCCTCTGCCGATCCGGCACCGCCCGAAGCGATCACCGGAACGCGGACGATGCGGTTCACCGCCTCCAGCATTTCGAGATCAAACCCTTCTTTTACCCCGTCGGTATCGATCGAGTTGAGCACCACTTCCCCTGCGCCGTGTTCCACGCCGCTGCGGATCCATTCCAGCGCGTCCAGCCCGGTATCGATGCGGCCGCCGTTCTGAAAGACCCGAAACTGCCCGTCCACGCGCTTGACATCCACCGAGAGCACGACGCACTGGCTGCCGTATTTGGCGGCGGCTGCCGGAATGAGCCCGGGATTGCGGATCGCCCCGCTGTTGACGCTGACCTTGTCCGCGCCGCAGTTGAGCACCCGCTCAAAATCGTCCACCGTGTTGATTCCGCCGCCTACGGTAAGCGGAATGAAGATCTTTGAGGCGGTCGATGTGAGAATGTCGGTAAACAGTTTCCTTCCTTCATGGGAGGCGGTGATGTCATAGAACACCAGTTCATCCGCGCCGCTGCCGGAATAATATTCCGCAAGCGCCACCGGATCATCGACATCTTTCAGTCCTTCGAAGTTGGTTCCCTTCACAACGCGGCCGTCGCGCACGTCGAGACAGGGAATAATCCGTTTTGTGATCATAGTCTTCCCTCCGCTGCCGCAAGGCCGTCTTCGACCTTCACTGCGCCGGTATACATTGCCTTGCCGAGGATCGCGCCGTAAACGCCGATCTCTGCCAGGGCACGGATATCCGCAAGCGAGGATACGCCGCCGCTTGCGATAATACGGATACCGTCTATCGCTGCCAGGCGCCGGTACAGCTCCCGGTTTGTCCCCTTCATTGCGCCGTCCCGGCTGATATCCGTCGCAATCACGCAGGATACGCCGAGCTCCTTCAGATGCAGGATAAACTCTTCCGCATCCCTGTCTGTGACAGACGTCCAGCCATGGGTCGCCACCTTGCCGTCACGGGCATCTACGCCGACGGACACCGCATCTCCATACTGTTCCAGGGCCGTCCTGAGAAACGCCTCATCTTCGATTGCCTTCGTACCGATGATCACGCGCTTCACGCCCGCTTCCAGCAGGACGCCGATGGTTTCCAGGGAGCGGACACCGCCCCCGCACTCGATGGAAAGCCCGGTCTTTGCGGCGATTTCCCGGATTACCTCAAGATTCGGCGTTGTCCCGTCCCGAGCGCCTTCAAGATCGACGACATGGAGCCACTTCGCTCCTTTTTCTTCGATCGCCTGCGCAAAGGAAACCGGGTCTTCCGTATAGACCGTCATCTGATCATACTGTCCCTTATACAGACGGACACCCTTTTTTTCATACAGATCGATTGCTGGGAAAAGAATCATATGCGTTCCATCTTTCTTTACAGGCGGCAGAAGTTCTTCAGGATCCTGAGCCCTGTGCTTCCGCTCTTTTCGGGATGAAACTGTGTCCCGTACACATTTTCGCGGGTTACCGCAGCCGTCAGGGGAATGCCGTATTCCGTTTCTGCGATCACATACGGATCACAGCCGAAAGCCGCATAGGAATGAACAAAATAAACAAAGACCGGTTCGGGAATGCCGGCAAACAGCGGCGAATCCGTTTTGATGTCCAGACGGTTCCAGCCCATGTGAGGCACATCGAGTTCCGCCGGAATCCGCGGTTCGATCGCATCCACGGTACCCGGAATCAGGCCGAGGCCTTCATGTCTTCCGAATTCGAGGCTTTCGTCAAACAGCAGCTGCATCCCCACACAGATGCCAAGCACCGGAGTTCCGGACGCGGCGATTTCCTTTACTACTTCTGTCATGCCGGTTTCCTGCAGCTTGCGGGCCGCATCCCCGAAGGCACCGACCCCCGGCAGGATCACATGATCCGCCGCCCGGATCACATCCGGATCCCGGCTTACCGCCGCATCTTCCCCGATGGACTGCAGGGAACTCTTCAGGGAGAAGAGATTTCCGACCCCGTAATCAATGACCGCGATCATCGCTGTCGTCCTCAAACCGGATCTCCACCGCACGCGCATGTGCGGTGAGCCCTTCCGCGCGGGCAAAGAGACTGACCTTCCAGGCGTCATTTGCGAGCGCGTCTTTCGTAAAGTAACTGAACTGCATCTTTTTGACAAAGTCATCCACCCCGAGCGGACTGTAGAACCGTGCGGTTCCCATGGTCGGCAGGGTGTGGTTCGGCCCGGCAAAGTAATCGCCCATCGGCTCCGGATTGTAGCGGCCGAGGAATACCGAACCCGCATTGGTGATTTTACTGAGGAACGCAAACGGATCATCCATACAGAGCTCGAGATGTTCCGGCGCAATGCGGTTGGATACTTCCGCTGCGCTACGCAGATCCTTTGTGACAATGATCTTGCCGTTATTGTCGATGGAAGCGCGCGCAATCTCCTCCCGTTCCAGGGTCGCCAGCTGAAGTTCGATCTGTTCCTGAACCTGCTTGGCAAGGATCGCAGAGTCCGTAATCAAAACCGCCGAAGCCATTCTGTCATGTTCAGCCTGCGAGAGCAGATCCGCCGCAACACAGCGCGGATCCGACTTTGCGTCTGCGATGATCAGTACCTCGCTCGGGCCGGCAATCATATCGATGCCCACCTGGCCGAATACCTGCCGCTTCGCTTCCGCGACATAGGCATTGCCCGGGCCGACGATCTTGTCTACCGCGGGAATCGATTCGGTTCCGTAGGCAAGCGCAGCGATTGCCTGGGCACCGCCGACTTTGTATACGCGGGATACGCCCGCAATGTATGCGGCCGCGAGAATGTTCGGGTTGATCTTCCCGTCTTTGCCCGGAGGCGTGACCATGATGATCTCCTTCACCCCCGCAAGCCGTGCCGGAATCGTATCCATCAGCACGGTGCTCGGATAGGCTGCTGTGCCGCCCGGCACATAGACGCCGACCCGCTCCAGCGGCAGAACCCGCTGGCCGAGAACCACGCCGTCCTTCTCCGTCATGGAATAGTCATGACGGATCTGTTTTTCGTGATAATCCGCAATATTCCGGGCAGCTTCGCGCATCACTTCCAGCAGGGAAGGATCCGCCGATCCGACTGCCTCTTCGATTTCCGTTTCGCTGACCCGCAGAGCGGACAGTTTTGCATGATCAAACCGCTCCGTATACGCAAACAGCGCACTGTCTTTGTTTTTCCGTACTTCCGCGATGATCTCTTTGACGGCAGGCACAACATTCGCCTGTTCTTCACTCCGCGCAAAGATTTCCTCATCCCGGATTCCGGTATCGTCATAGATTCGAATCATCGTCCGTCCTCCGTCTCTGCCGCCAGGGCATTCCGCATTGCGGCGACCGCATCATGCTTGAACTGCCATGAAATTTTATTTGCGATAAACCTTGCACTGATCGGCTCCACTTCTTCCAGCACGACCAGGTCGTTTTCCTTCAGGGTGCTGCCGGTCTCCACGATATCGCAGATCACATCCGAAAGATCCAGGATCGGCGCAAGCTCGATCGACCCGTGCAGCTTGATGATATCGATGTCCCTGCCCTTTCCTTCATAGTATGAGCGGGCGATCCGCGGAAACTTTGTCGCAACCCTGAGCGGCCGGTCGGTATCGTCATAGAATCCTCTGCGGCCGGCAATGCACATCCGGCAGCGCCCGATTCCAAGATCCAGCAGCTCATAAACATCCGGTTCATATTCCAGCAGGATATCCCGGCCGGCAATTCCGACATCGGCTGCGCCGCGTTCCACATACACCGGAACGTCTGTCGGCTTTACACAGAAATACCGCACACCCCGGGCGGCGTTTTCAAACACCAGCCGGCGTGATTTCTTATCGAGAAGGTCTTCGCATTCGTAACCTGCGGCTGCCAGCTTCTCATATACCTTATCGCCGAGTCTTCCCTTCGGAAGTGCCACATTGATCATATGCCCGCCTCCTTCTTTGCGTCTTTGAGCGTCATTACCTTCCGCCAGCGGGACGCATCCGGTGCTTCATCGGCTTTTACCGCAAGCACGCGCAGCCCCTGTTCGGTAAAGACATGAACGGTCTTCGCAAGAACGGCCGGCCGGTCGGAAGCGGTATACGTGATCATAAGATCCCCGTCATAATGCTTCACGGAATGCCTGCGGGTTTCCACCGCATCCATGTACACCGCAAAGCCCACTGCCCCAAACGGCTTGCCCATCTTTTCCGGCAGGCGGTCATAACGGCCGCCGGAAAGCACGGTGAAGGGAATCCCGCTCACGGCTCCCTGAAAGATGACCCCGTTGTAATAGTCCATGGAGTTCATCAGGGAGAAATCGAGATAAATATGGTCGGTGACACCGAACCCGTTCAAAACGGAAGAAAGCTGTTCGAGGTGATCGATCATCGCAAGGCACGCTTCGTTCTTTACCAGGGTGCGCACCGCCTTCACCCCTTTGCGCAGCGGCAGATACAGATCGACCAGCGAGGTCAGGACATCCTTCTGCGTTTCGGTGAGAATGCCTTTGTCCGCAAGCGTCTTCATATAGCCGGCATTCTTTCCGGCTGCCGCATCGATAATAAACGGCCGGTAGCGGTCCCTGATCTGTTCCTGTTCGAGATAGGTGCGGAGAAATCCAATATCGGAGATCCGCAGGATATAGTTCTCATCGATCGCTTCCAGCGCCCTGGCCGCAAGTGCGATTACTTCCGCCTCAAGGTACGGATCGATCGTTCCGATGCACTCCACCCCGGCCTGCGGGATCTCCCGGTAGTGATGATCCTTCAGGCGGTAGACCATTTCGTTGTAATAGACCTTCTTCGGTTCGGATGCGCTTTTGATAATGGAAAGCGTGATATCCGGCTTCAGCGCCAGCAGCTTTCCGTCAAGGTCCGTAAAGGTGATGACCGAACTGCTGGTCAGAAAGTCCTTGTTGGAGGCATACAGATCGTATTCCTCGAATTTGGACATCCGGAACCGCTGGTATCCGAATCCCTTAAAGAGCCGGTTCAGCTTTTCTTCCAGATTCATAAGACCCCCTTGGTGGAAGGAATGCGGTCCGCAAAGCGGGGATCTTCCGATACCGCCTCACGCAGCGCCCTGCCGAGCCCCTTGAAGCAGGCCTCCGCCACATGGTGGCTGTTCGTGCCCGCAAGTTTGCGCAGATGCAGGGTGATCCCCGCATTGAGCGCAAAGGAATGCATGAATTCCTCCACGAGCTCGGTGTCAAAGGTACCGATCTTCTCCGTCAGAAACGGTACGTCATAATACAGGCCCCCGCGGCCGGAAATATCCAGCGCCGCAAGCACCAGCGCCTCATCCATGGGAAGTGTGACATCCGCATACCGCCGGATGCCCTTCTTGTCGCCAAGGGCTTCCCTGATCACCTGGCCGAGCGCAATTCCGATATCCTCGGTGCTGTGATGATCATCCACATTCGTATCGCCGCTGCAGGTTACCGTCATCGCAATGCCGGAATGGCGGGACAGCAGGGTAAGCATGTGATCGAGAAAGCCGACTCCCGTATCGATTTCGGAAGTTTCGCTGTCTCCGTCAAGATCGACCGACACGAAAATATCCGTCTCTGCCGTAGTGCGTTTCAGTTCAGCGGTTCTTGTCATAGCCTGTTATCTCCTCCAGCGCTGCACACAGCGCTTCCATATCTTCCTGCGTACCGATCGTAATGCGGTTATAGTCTTTAATGCGTTCATCACTGAAGTGCCGGACGAGGAATCCCCTCTCCCGCAGCTTCTGCTGAATCGTGCCGCCGGTGAACGCCGGATGTCGCACAAACACGAAGTTGGCATAGCTCTCCGGCCCTTCAAAGCCAAGTTCCCGGAGCCGGCGCATCGTCCATTCCCGGGTGCGCACGATCTTCATGCACTGTTCCCGGTAGTACACCGCATCCTCGACGGCTTTGACTCCGGCAAGCTGGGACTGCCGGCTTACATCATACGGGTTCCGCGAGTTGCGGAGCTTCTCCAGATCCTCAATCAGTGCGGCGTCTGCGCAGGCATAGCCGATGCGCGCTCCCGCCATACTTCTGGATTTTGAGAAGGTCTGTACAACGATCAGATTGTCATACTTCCGGATATACGGAACCATCGATTCGTTTCCGAAGTCCACATAGGCCTCATCAATGACCACGATATGATCCGGGTTGTTCTGCAGAACCGGTTCCAGCTGCGCCGGCTTGAGATAGATCCCGGTCGGCGCATTGGGGTTGGCGATCACGATCATCCGGCCGAGATGGAAGTAATCCGCCGGATCAAGCGAAAAATCCCCGTGCAGAGGAATGATCTTCGTATCAATGGCATGAAGGTCGCTCAGTACCCGGTAAAAGCCGTAGGTCTCATCCGCAAATGCGATGCCGTCCTGCGCATAGGCGATAAACGCCAGTTCCAGCGTTTCATCACTGCCGCCGGTCGTCATGATGTTTTCCTGCCTTACGTTCAAAGAACCGGCGATTGCCCGGTTGAGGTCCCTGCTCTGCGGATCGCTGTAAAGCCGCTGCTGTGCTGCAGCTTCCGCATTAAAACTCGCGATCACGCCGGGCGAGGGCGGATACGGCGATTCGTTGGTGTTCAGTTTGACAAACGTTCTGTCCCGGGGGATTTCTCCCGGAACATACGGTTTCAGCGACCCGAAGGTCGGATTCATAAAGCGGGACACAGCACACCTCCTGCAGTATCTCTTATAATAGCATGCGCTGAAAATTATTTCCTTCCATTTTTCTGAAAGTTTTTTCAGTACCGAGACAAAAAGAAAACAGCCTCACGCTGTTTCCCTGTCACTCCGAACAAACGCCGGCTTCACTCATCCGTGCGTTGAACTCGGACACCGGCTTCCCGTTTCGCCTGTATACGCGGGTCACCCGCCCGGAAATCAATGAGATGATCTCATACGTGATCGTCTCAAGATCCTCTGCCATCTCCTCCAGGGAAATATGCGGCCCGAAGATCTCCGCAACACTCCCCTCTTCCATCCGGTACGGCAGACGGATCATGGTCTGATCCATACAGACACGGCCGACAATCGGCACGTATTCCCCGTTAATGTACACCTTCCGGCCCTGGTTCTTTCGGATCAGGCCGTCCGCATATCCGATCGGTATCGTAGCGATCCACTCCGGCTCCTCGGTACGGTAGGTTGCGCCGTATCCGATCGTTTCCCCGGCCGGGATCTGTTTTACCAGGAAGACCGTGGAATACAGGGATACCGCATGACGGAGCCCGCGGTATCCTTCGGAGAAGCCGTAGATCCCGATGCCGAACCGGCAGGCATTGGAGAGATCATCCCGAAAAAGGAGTGATGCCTCCGAATTATCACAATGGATCCAGCGGAACGGATGATCCGCCGCCTGTACCGCAGAGGCGAAGCGTTCATACTGCGCTGCGGTAAATGCCGGATCGGTATCCGCACAGGCAAAATGGGTAAAGATGCCCTCAACCTCGGCACCCGCTTCCTTCAGGCGGGAAACCGCCTCCCGGATCTCCCGGTTCTCCCGGAAGCCGATCCGGTTCATCCCGGTATCGACTTTGATATGGACCAGAAGGCCGCGGCATCCCTGCCTCAGGGCACGATCTGTCCAGGAGGCGGAATATGCCGGCACGGCAATCCGTTTCTGAATCAGCAGCGGGATGTCTTCCGCATCGGTGTGTCCGAGAATCAGAAGCGGACCTTCATATCCCCTGGTTCGCAGGATCAGCGCCTCTTCCACCGAGGATACCGCCAGCATCTTTGCGCCGGCCGCCAGGGCACTTTCGGCGACCGCAAGATCGCCGGTTCCGTACCCGTCTGCCTTGACGACCGCAATGACGTCCTTGCCCGACTCCCGGGCCGCTGTCCGAATATTCTCTTCGATGGCGTCCAGATCCACTTCCATCCATGTTTTACGATGCATACTGACTAATACTCCTTGCCGTCGGCCCATTTGAGCAGCCGGATCCGCCGCTCCTCCAGCGGCGTGCGCTGCGGGGGCTCCCGGTCCTCAACCGGTATCATTATACTCCCATAGCAGTTGATCAGCCGCGTACCGCTGTCATGAATCATTTCACGCTGAAACTCCCCATATTCTTTATGGACATGCCCATACAGCATCATCTTCGGTCTGCATTCCCGCAGAAGATCGTTGAACCCGTCAAACCCCCAGTGCGGCAGATCGTCCAAATCACCGAACCCTTCCGCCGGCGCATGGGTGACCAGGATATCAATTCCCCCGTAGGCCCGGATCCACCGGTGCAGGCGGCGGATGCGCTGTTCCATCTGTTTTTCCGTATACATGTACGGTTTCCCGAGTCCTTTGTATTTGTAGGATCCGCCGAGCCCGGCAATCCGATACCCTTTGAATTCATAGATCCGGTCTTCAATACTGATACAGCCTTCCGGGGCGTGCTCATGGTAATGGGTGTCATGGTTTCCGTTGACATAAAGCAGCGGTTTGTTTACCACCGTCGTCAGAAACTCCAGATATTTCGCAGAGAGATCCCCGCATGAAATGATCAGATCCGTTCCTTCTGTCCGTCTTGGATTGTAATAATCATACAGATGCCTGACTTCGGTATCCGACAGCGCAAGAATGTTCATCCTTCCACCTTCGCCGCTTTCTTCATATCATCCGTAACACCGCTGACCTCAACGATATTCTGCGCAAGGCCGGTCAGCGATTCTTTGCCCGGAAGCGAGCCGATAACGTTGTCGTTCAGCCAGTCCATCCGGATGATCTCGTCATCGCTGAGAACCTTTGCGTCCTTATCCTGGATCAGGCCGTCCTGACTGCGGATCTCTCCCGCAAACGGTTCGATCGTTCCGTTTTTGAGCCCCTTTTTCAGGATGCCGAGAAGCTTGCGGGAATAATAGGAAACCCGGTCTGAAACCGAAATATCGATGACGCCGGCGGAAATGCCGTACCAGTAGTTGATCGCCTGGTTGGCCCGCGCGGAAGGATCATCATCATAGGTTCCCTTCATAATGGAATCGATGAGCAGTTCAAAATACTTCCCCCAGTGGAACAGCGGGGACGCAAGATTGACCACTTCTTCGGTGTCATCCCAGACAAAGACGCCCTGTTCCGTAAAGTTGTCCTCAAACGAGGCGTAATCCGGCCCGGACACGACCCGGATTCCCTGTTCACGGAATTTCGCACGCCAGTCGTTGTCTTTTACCGTTGACCATTCCAGATAGATCTTCACATCCGGATCAATGATCGCCGCCCCGCAGGCAAAGGCATTGATATTGGCAATATCTCCATAGATGGGGTTGTCCGCAAGATAGCCGATCTTATGATCGTGCGTCTGTGCCGCCGCAAGTGCCCCCATCAGGAACTTCGCTTCATACATGCGGGTATAATACGTCCGGACTGCTTTGTGGGACAGATTCAGGGACATGTTCAGGAAGCGGATCTTATCGTAGTGGATCGCTGCCCGCAGGGTGCGGGGCATCATTTCCGGCGAAGTAGTGAAGATCACATGGGCTCCGTTTTCCGCAGCCGAAGTGATCGCATCCTTGATGGAGGTATCATCGACGCAGTTGAAATACGCTTCCGTGTTCACCACGCCTTCAAAGCGGTGGTTCAGATAGATCCGGCCCACTTCCTGATCGCCGACCCAGGAAGAGGTCTCCTGCGCCCCGTTGTAAAGGAATGCGGCCTTCAGCGGATTGTGCTCAGTGTAGGTAACCGGCGCATTGAAGAAATTCGCAAAGAACCCCCGGTTGGATTCCGCCCGTTCATCCGGTGTTTTCTCAAATGCGATGTTGTCTTCATTGGCCTGGGAATAAAACTCTTCCGTCAGCCGGACGATCCGGCTTTCGATCACCGGCCGGGTCTGATCAAACAGGCTCTGCATACTGTAGACGGAAAGATAGACCAGCAGCGCATCCCCCATCGTGAGTCCGTCGATTCCTTTGGGGAATTTCGCATCAAACACCCGCTTGAACCGGTAATAGCCCGCTTCTGCCATCCGGACCGTTTCCTCGGGCCAGGGCTCGGTTTCCGAAAGGCCGAGCAGATTGATGAATTTCCGGTATCCGCCCGGACGGGAAAAATCCACGACATAGACCGGGCATACTTTATAGAAGTCGAGAAACTCATAGTACAGCTGCACATCCCGGTCATCGGTCTTCTCCGGCATGATGCGGATCACTTCCGCATCCACCGAAGGCATCTTCAGTGCCTTCAGCACCGATACGCGCTTGTTGCCTTCCTGCACGTAGAACTTCTTCATGTATTCGTAGCACTTGATCGGGTCGCTGATTCCGACATCCATCTGATATCCGTACACAGCAGTCCACTTGGCGGCGAACTCCGTACCGGATTCCAGAATCGGCATAAAGTTGCAGGCGAAAGAATACTGGCGCCCTTTCGTCCGGGTGCCGACCACCATATCGAGCGGAATTTCCCGGATGCCAAGACTGCGCTGCGCAAGGGCATTCACCTGCGGCCCCAGGATTTCATCCAGCGCCGGAAGATACGGATACGCACCTTCTGCCTGTGCCTGCCGCACAGCTCGCAGTCCTTCTTTCCGGCATTCCTGATATTCACTCATATAACTGGCTGCACACATTATCGGTATCCTCTTTTTCGTGTTTTTCTTATTATCTCATGCTTTTGACACAAAAAGAAAACGGCATTTCTGCCGCTTGTTTTTGATGGAGCAGATGAGGGGAATCGGACCCCCGTATGCAGCTTGGAAGGCTGCCGTTCTACCATTGAACTACATCTGCATTCGTGACTCGGAAGAGACTCGAACTCTCGACCCACTGATTAAAAGTCAGTTGCTCTACCACCTGAGCTACCGAGTCATCCGTGACAAGGCGCCGTAGCCAATATTTAAGCATCGGATTCCGATGCGGATCTGTAAGATGGTGGAGACGGGTGGTTTCGAACCACCGAACCCGGAGGGAGCAGATTTACAGTCTGCCGCGTTTAGCCACTTCGCTACGTCTCCACATGAACTGGTGCCGACTATAGGAATCGAACCTACAACCTATTGATTACAAATCAATTGCTCTGCCAATTGAGCTAAGTCGGCATGGTGGAGGTTAACGGGCTCGAACCGCTGACCCTCTGCTTGTAAGGCAGATGCTCTCCCAACTGAGCTAAACCTCCACAAGCGCCCATTACAGAGCGCTAAATTAATATAGCATAGGGGGTTTTTTGAGTCAATCGAAATTTTCGTAAATTACCGATCCGTTTTCACCGGTTCCGGCACCAGATTGAGAATCACGATTTCCGGGTTGTTGTACAGACGGGGAATGCCGTGATAATGGCGCACCAGGCCCCGGCTTATCAGCATCTTTCCCCTTCCCAGGTCATGAATCCCGCGTACATATTTCGGAAACAGACCCTGGCTCGGCGCCGCAAGCGGAATGTCAAGAATGGGGATACACCACTGCCCGCCATGGGCATGCCCGCATACCGTAAGATCGCAGTCCACGTCCTTGTACAGTTCCTGCCAGTTCGGTTTGTGCGACAGCAGGATGCGGTAATGATCCGTGTGAAACAGAGAGCTGATCTCCTGCGGCGAAATGTGCTTCATCTCCTGCCTGCAGGATATCCCTGCGATCTCAAGCACGGTATCCCCGACCGTAATCGTTTCACTCTTCTCATCCAGCACCTTCACGCCGCAGTCCCGGAACCGCTGTTTCAGCTGGGAAAGATCCCAGCGGAATTCTTCGTGATTGCCGGTGGAATAATACATCGGGATCCCGCTCAGCTGCTTCAGAAACAGAAACGTGCGCTCCTGATGGTTGTGTTCTTCCGCCATATCGCCCGGCATCAGGATCAGGTCCGGTGCCAGTCCCCTCACCCGCTGTCCGAGTTTCACGGTGCCCTTTTCACTGCGGTCATTATGAAAATCCGCAAGGATCACGATGCGTACCGGGGAAGTGATCTTTCCGGAAGACAGCGTATATGTTGTGATCTCTGTCCGGTACGGAAGTCCGGCAGCGGTCACTGCGGCGATCGCTCCGGCTGCCGCAAGCAGAAATCTGTGGTCGGTCATACCGCTATTTTAACAATGTGCAGACATGAAAAAAAGACCTGCCGAAGCAGATCTTGGTTCCGATAAAACAGGAGTGCTCAGTCCAGAACAAGACGTGCCGCACCGTAGATACCGGCATCGTTGCCGAGGGTTGCGAGTACGATATCCGGCCGGTTGTTCGACAGCGGAGTATGCTGGTTGAAGTACACCTTGAGCAGGTTGATGAGGTATGCGCCGGCACGCGAAACGCCGCCGCCGATGACAAAGACTTCCGGATCGACCACATACGCCACCAGCGCAAGTCCCCTTCCGAGGTATTCCATACTGGTTTCGAGTGATCTCAGCGCAAGCTTGTCGCCGGCTTTTGCGCAGTCGCAGACGATACGGCAGGACAGCTCATCACCGTATTCCCGCATCGCGGAAGGTTCATCGCTTGACGCAAGAACCCGCTTTGCCTCATTGACGATACCGGTTGCGCTGGCAGCCTGTTCCACACAGCCGCGGCCGCCGCAGTTGCAGTATTCGGTTTCATCATCCCGTACATGCATGTGGCCGATCTCACCGCCGAGACCATGCGCACCGGCAACGATCTTTCCGTCCACGATGATTCCGCCGCCGACTCCGGTACCCAGGGTAACCGCAACGATGGAACTGTGTCCGCGGCCGCCGCCGACCCACATTTCACCGAGCGCTGCGACATTGGCATCATTGCCGACCTTGCATACAACATCGCCGCCCATCAGCTCTGTCATCTCCTTTGCGGGCCAGACATCCTTCCAGCCGAGGTTGACACAGACGCTGACATGGCCGTCCGGCTCTACCGGGCCCGGGACACCGAGTCCGATGCCGCGCAGATTCTGGTTGGTAAGCCCATGGGCTTCCATCCGGTTCTTCAGTTCGGAAGCCACATCGGAAAGAATGAACTTTCCGGCATCCACCTTGCGGGTAGGAACCTCCCACTTTTCAAGCAGTTCGCCGTTCAGTTTGAAGAGACCGCATTTGACAGTCGTGCCGCCGATGTCAATGCCTACACAATAATCACTCATACGTTTTATTATCCTCCGTGTATTGTTTGTAAAACCTTCTAGTTCATTATAATTAGCCGTCTGCAGTTTCATCAAGCACGGAATCCGGTGAGATGGTATAATTCATCGTATGAGAATTGCTTATTTATTGTATTCGGGACGCAAATATTACGATATCGTTCCCGTCTGCCAGGAGCTGGTAAAACAGGGAGACCATGTATTCATTATGGTCTCGGATGACAAAGCGCGTGATGAAGTGACCGTAGCCTTTGCGGGAAGCCGCCGCGTGCATATCTCCCGCCGCCTGGAATTTGCCCAGGAAGGCGATATGTCCCTCGCCCGCGGAACCCTGCTTCAGATGGCAGATGCCCTGGCTTATGAGGATGCGGAGTTTGATTACTTCATCAACCTCACGGAAGGAATGCTGCCGGTGAAGACCCGCACGGAAATCGTTTCCTTCCTCGAACAGAATCCCGGCGATTATTACTACATCGACCGCAACGAGGACGAAGACCCGGCTCTGCGGCCAAAGACGCTGAAATATTACACCTATACCAACATGCTGGTGTTTCCGACCAGTCGCTGGGTTCGCTGGAATACAAAAGCTGCCGCCAACTTCCTGAATCTCATCGGGGTGCGGCGGAAGCTGGATGAAAAAGTCAAAATCGGAAGCCCGTGGTTTATTCTCACCAAAGATACCGCAAAGGTTCTGAGCGAAAACTACCCCTACTGCAGTGACAAGTTCAAGTTATCCTGGTATCCGGAAGAAAATGTCTACTTCATGATGCTGGACAAGTATCTTCCCAACCATCCGCATATCAATAAAGACCTGCGCGTAGTCGGGCCGACCGGCTCCTGGATCGAAAGCCAGGGTGCCCGTCCCCTGTCCAGGGAGGTTCTGAATGCCCACCCGGAAGCACTGTTCGGCGGCCAGTTCTTCGATACCGAGGATGAAGAACTCTACGAAGAGATGCTTCGGAAGTACAATGAGGACTACCGAAAAGAAGCCGTCAGTGATAAATCGAAGACCGTGACGGAAAAAGAGTTCAATGATATTGTCGATCAGATGAGATAGCCGTAAAACACGGCTGTCTTTTTTAGTCTTTCTCGGCGATCACCCGGCACGGCAGGCCGGTGACACCGGTATAATTCATCGGATAGGTATTGATAAGGGATGTTCCGATCACCCGGTCGAGGCCGGTAAGATTTTCCACTACAAATACGCCGTGATCGGCAAGGTGCTGATCAGCCGGTGTGTGTTCTTTTCCGCGCCGCACGCCCGCAAAGTCAATGCCGATAATGGAAATCCCCTTTTCAATCAGCGCATCAATCAGGTCGTACGAAAGCACGGGATGGGCCTTATGATATTCCGCAGTTCCGTATCCGGTTTTTTCGATAAATCCGGTACAGAACCCCACAAACATGCCCGCATGGATCCCATCCAGCGGGATATCCGCACAGGTGATTTCCCGGCCCGCACATGCGCGCACATCGAACACGACCGCTTCCAGCCGGGTGTACGAAAGCGGAAATTCTTTGTCCATACAGTCAAAGTGCGTGCCGAGATGCCCGGCCGGCGCATGAACGTCCGCACCCTGAGCGTTTGCCATGGCCGGTGTGATTTTCAGTGTCAGATCATACAGCATGCGTTTCTCCTTTTTGAAAATGTCATGGCACAGGCCATGACATTCTTATTTGTTGGCATCAAGATAGTTGATTCGGTCCAGAACGTGCTTACGCCCGCGGCGGTATGAAACATAGCTGAATGCCGCAACGATTCCGCTGAGCACCGCAAGCACGATCACAACGATCCGCCACGGAGAAGTGCTGTTTTTGAGAAAAGTGAACAGAAAGACGAGGCAGACGAGAAACACCAGAAAACTGTACTGCACGTATCGTTTGACGCGCATCAGTATGATGTTTTCCTGCTGGATCTGCAGCTTGATATCTTCACGTTCTTTATTTGTAAGTTTGGCCATATTAATTCCTCACCCTGTCCAGTGTAACAAAAAAACTCTGCTTTGGGAGAATAAGCAGAGTTTAAGATTGGTTCTTTCGAATAAAGAATTATTCGTAAGCCAGTCCCGGATCGAAGACGCCGATGAGAACACCAACAATCGCGATCACGAGCATGAGCAGCATGACTTTGACTGCGGACATCTTCTTCTTGGACATGAGGTACCAGCAAAGCAGTACGAACAGCATTGTGACGATGCCAGGGTAAGCGCCATCCAGGTTGTTCTGGAGGGAGACTTCACCGAAGTGCAGGGAAGTGGTGATGTTTACCCAGGAAGCTGCCATCGCACCGACGATGACCTGGCCGAGGAGAACTGCAGACTCACGGAGCGCGGTAGCACGGTCACCAACGATGACTTCGACAGCGTTTCCGCCGAGCTGATAGCCCTTCATGTAAATTGTTCTCTGGAACCAGATGGATGTAGCATTCCAGACGATGATGTAGAACAGGATACCTGCAACGGAACCGCCGTTGGAGAAGCCAAGAGCGATACCGAGGAGGATAGGAATATATGTACCAACGATGAGGGAGTCACCGATACCAGCGAGCGGGCCCATGAGACCAGCACGGATACCGTTGATCATTTCATCATCGATGCCGTCTGCGCCGTTAGCGCGAGCTTCTTCAAGACCAGCTGTGATACCGACAACGATCGATCCGATCTGCGGCTCGGTGTTGAAGAACGGGTAGTATGTCTCGAGCTTTTGTTTCTGCTCTTCCTTATCCTTATACAGGCTCTGGATAATCGGGAGCATGGACCACATGTAACCGAATGTCTGCATGTGCTCCTGTGTGAAGCAGGTCAGGTTACCATAGAACCAACGCCAGAAGGACTTGTTTAACGCTGCCTTCGTAATTTTCTTTTCAGCCATTGTTAAATATCCTCCTCTTCTGTTACTGCAACAGCTCCGCCCTTCTTGGACTCGAGGGCGTTCATCTTCATCTGGAAGTTAATCAGAGCGAAGACTGCAGCTACGCAGGTAGCAGCGATCAGGGTGAGACCCATAGATCTTGCAAGTGTGAAACCGAAGACGAAGTAAATCAGGTCAGTCGGTTTTGTAACGACGGAGTTGAGCAGGATGCCCATTCCAACTGCCGGCAGCATGGAGCCAACGGTGAAGAGAGCCTTCATGTACCAGGAATCCATCGGGAGTGCTTCACGGAATGTGTAAACAGCCTGGGATCCGAAGTGGTTGATCAGCATAACCGGAATGAAGGAAATGATGATATGCGAGATAATCGGCATCCATGTTTCAACAGCTGTCAGGATCTTGAAGTTGCCCTTGTCGAGTTCAGCCCATCCAATGTGCTGCCATACAAGGTTCAGGACGGCTGTGCCATAGAACTGGACAGTACCGACAGTACCTACGAGAGCACCCATTGCGCCTGCGATACCGCTGGCCTCAGGTCCTGCGAGATCCAGGCCCTGGCTCTTCGCTGTAACGTAAGCAAGAGGGATACCAATGTAGGAGACAGCGCGGAGGTCAGCAGCGACTGTTCCTCCGGGAGTAACTAATGCAATGTAGATAACCTGCATCGGAATCGCGATCTGAATGCAGCCCTTAACGTCGCCCATGATAAGGCCGACGAACAGAGACGCAATCAGAGGACGGTTCAGAGTATAGTTACCAACTGTTGTACCCAGGCAGGCGATGGTAGATGCCGCTAACATGGACATGATACCGAGCAGTGCGGCCTGGAACCAAGAAATTGCCATAAATCCAAACCCCTTTCAATTAGTTTTTAATAGCATTTTTATCAAAACCCGGAAATTTCTCCCCAAATATAACCCGGGATCTGACCAATTTTGTCTGCGGGAATTCCCCGCGTTTTACGGTTATTATTTATAACCGAACTGACCGCGGAACTTCGGCCATTCGCCGATTGCGGTCTCACGGACGAGCGCGAATGTAATGGTGTAACCCTTCTGGTAAATCCTCTCAAACGCATCCGCTTCTTCCTGTGTGATGGACTGGTTGTTTCCGAGCTTGACAGCTCCCGGACGATCGTTGCACGGACCGACGATAAGTTCTTTGACATCGTTCGGAACGAAGCCGTTGTCGACCAGAATGGTAGCCATGTCAATCGGGTTCTTTGTGATCAGGAAGTAATGCTTCGGGCTCTCCTGAACCTTCTTGGCATTCTCAAGGAAGTGTTCCATCGTCCAGATGAATACCTTCTTCTCGGTGGAAGCCACAAAGCTCTGCTTCAGAACCGGAGTGGTCGCTGCTTTGTCGTTGACAGCGATGATACCGTCGCAGGGATATTCCTTCGACCAGCGAGTAATAATCTGACCGTGGATGATACGGTCGTCAACACGCATAAATGTGATCATAAATGTAATTATCCTCCTTATTATGAACTCACGTTATTATGTGTTACTGCCTGAATCAGATGTCGTCGTCGCCTTCTTCTTCGACGACCGGCTTGAATTCTGCTACTGCATTCTGCGCTTCACTGATGACGGTGTTCTTGAGCGCCTCACGGTCTTCCAGAACATCCTTCATGATGACAGCGGTCATTACCATCGGCATGTTCATGCCGGTGAGAACGATCGAATTGTCAAGCAGACCGCGCTCGGCCAGAACTTCCAGCGATTTTGTCATCGGGGATCCGCCGAGAATATCGCAGAGCAGGATTACTTCGTCCTCCGCGGTGATCGGAGCCACCAGTTCACGAAAATTATCCTGGAACTGGTCTGCGCTCATGTCCGCGCGAAGATTTGTACAAAGTACTTCATCTTTCGGACCTGTCATCATAAAGACAGCGGTCCGGAGGCCCGGAGCGAAATCTCCGTGACTCACCATTACTACATATCTCATTTTCTCTCCTTATGGGGTGTGGGAAAAAGCATTCTGCACCCACGCCCGATTCAATGATTCTATTGTATGCGTAAACGTTTTCAAACTCAATATTGACAAATCAAAATCTTTTTATATTTTCTTTTAAAACCATTCCCGGTTTCTCAGATATATTTCGACAGAAGCCAGAACAGCAGGGCACCGAGAAGCGGAATAATGAACAGGAACGAATACGATCCCAGCACCTTGCGCTCCAGCTTTGCCCAGTTTGCTTCACTGAAGTAGTAGCGGTCGTCCTCGGTGCGGATCACGACGTTCTCCTGCATCAGGTTTGCGATGGTATACGCCAGCACCTGTGTGGTCAGTTTGATATCTTTCAGCTGGTCATAGCCGATGGCGTGTTCTTCGTCCAGCGCGCCGTTCTGCTTGAGAAACTGAATCACCGCCTGGCCTGCCGTCTGTCTGCCGCTGACACGTTTTTTACTTTCAGACATTATTTCTTTTCCTTCTTTTCTGCCTTTTTCTCTTTTTTCGCCCTGCGCCATTCCTCATACGCTTCATGGACCGTCATGCCCATCTTGCGGGACAGCGTATATTTTCCCTGGGTGGTCTGCAGCTCGACAATACGCTGCAGGCCGCGCTTCTTCGGCTCAAGATTCAATACGCTCTTCCACGGGATGACCGCATCCTCAACAACGATTGCGTTCGGGCCGATGATCGCGCTGCGTTTTACAATCGCCACCAGCATCTGCCCCAGCAGGATCATTGCCACAAAGAGGAATGCCATACGGAACCACTCCGCCTGCTCGATGGAAGTATCGATCGTAAATGCGGAATAGAG
>CAJOLG010000010.1 GCA_905235315.1 uncultured Solobacterium sp.
GTGTCTGTCCGGAGGGAACGGAGCTCGGACCGAAAGGAAGCTGTGTTGCCAAACAGCCGGAAGAATCGAAACAGAACCAGGAAACGGAACAGAATACGGAACAGAATCCCGAAGACGGAGGGGAAGAACAGCCCAACGTGGAAGAAGCACCTGCCGTACAACCGTCCGAAGAAAACGGCTGAGGTGGGAATCATAACGTGAAATATTCTTGGAACGGCAGGAGAACTGCCGTTCTTTTGCGCAGTTGGGAAGAACAGAGCCCCGTTTCGCGCTATAATATGCAAAGGAAGAAATAACAATGAAATTTGCACATTTGGCTGACCTGCATCTGGGTAAAAAAGTGAACAGCTACTCGATGATTGAAAATCAGCGGGCAGTTCTTCGTCAGGTCGTGGAAAAAGCAGTGAAGAAAGAAGTGGACGCCGTCATCCTTGCCGGTGATATTTATGATTCTCCGGTGCCGGAGGCGGATGCCATGGAAGTTCTGAACGAGTTTCTTTCCGCGCTGAAGAAGGAACACATCGAAGTGTTCATGATTGCCGGCAATCACGACCGCGGTGATCTGATCAACTACGGTGCTTCGCTTCTGAAGGAAATGGATATTCATGTCTGCGGCACCTGGAACGGGACAATGGAATGTATTGACATGCTTGATAAATACGGCCCTCTGCATGTATGGTGTCTGCCTTATGTGACTCCGGCATCTGTGAACCGTTTTATGAAGGAAGGCGAACCCCATGCCGAGACATTTACCGAAGCGGTACGTTATGCCCTCCGCAAAGCTCATGTGGACACAACAGAACGGAATGTTCTGATTGCGCACCAGTATTTTAACGGGGCGGTCGTCACCGCAGGAGGTTCGGAGGATTACCTTTCGCTCGGAAGTGAGATCGTTGATGTTTCCGTGCTCGCCGGGTTTGATTATGTTGCGCTCGGCCATGTTCATACTGCACAGGCGGTCGGAGCGGACACGATCCGTTATTCGGGAGCGCCGCTGATCTATTCGCTGGCCGAAATCGGCGCGGAGCGTTCCTTTACCCTTGTAAATCTTGACGATAAGGGAAGCTACCGCATCAGCACGGTGGAACTGACACCGGAGAAGGAGATGGCACATCTGAAGGGCACATTCCGTGAACTTCTGGATCCGGAAACCATCGAGGCCAATCGGGACAAATACGTCAATATCATTCTCGATGAAGAAAAGGAAATTCCGGAAGTCATTCATGTTCTGAAGGAAAAATACCCGTACGTGATGGGAGTTTCGTACGCGGACGGAAGAATCCGGCTTGAAGGAAGCACCGAGGTTCATACGGAGCTGCGGGACGGTGTGCTGACGGAGATCCGGGAGCTGAAGCTGAAAGAGCCCAACGAACTGTTTGCGGATTTTTATGAAATGCGCAACCGGGAACCGATGAGCGAGGAACAGCAGGAATATATGTCTGAAATTGTTGCGGAGATATTCGGAGGTGCGGAATGAGGCCGATCAAACTCAGTATTTCGGCATTCGGATCCTATTCCGTGCCGACAGAAATCGATTTTTCCCAGTTTGGGGATCACGGTCTTTATCTTGTGGCGGGGGATACCGGTGCAGGAAAGACAGCGATTTTTGATGCGATCACATTTGCGCTCTATGGCGAGGCGAGTACTGCCGGAAGAAGCCAGGAGATGCTGCGGAGCCAGTATGCGGCGGAATCCCAGGAAACCTATGTGGCACTTGATTTTGAGTTCCGCGGTTCCCGGTATTACATTGTGCGCAATCCGGCATATGACCATGAACAGGTCAATGAGAATGAGACTGTGCGGATCATTCATCATCCTGCACAGGCTGAGCTGCGCGGAACCGACGGCTTCCTGGTCAGGGGGGTTGCGGAAGTCAACCGTGCCGTGTATGACCTGCTCGGACTCGATGTGCACCAGTTCACCCAGATTGTGATGATTGCCCAGGGCCGCTTTCAGGAGCTGCTTACCGCTGATACGGAATCCCGCAGCCGGATTTTCCGGCAGCTGTTTCAAACCGAACCGTACCACATGATTGAAGAAAAACTGCGCGGCGAAGAAACAAATCTCCGGCGTCAGATCAAGGAACGGCGCCATGATGTGGGGAAAGCGGTAGCGGTGCTTTCCTGCAGTGAAAAGAGCCCCTATGCCAATGAGCTGGCTCGGCTGAAACAGTTCGGAGACAAAGCAGATCCGGCACAGAGTGTTGTGCTTACGCAGTGGATCCTCGAAGAAGATGCGTCCGAACTGCAGAATAAGGAAAAGGAAATCAATGTCGTTGATGACCGGATCACACGTCTGAATTCCCGTATTTCCCGCGGGGAACAGGTTCTTCAGATCTTTGACCATCTCAAACAGGCTGCGTCGCGGATTCCGGAGCTTACCGGGAAACGGGATGCGTCAAAGGCATCGCTGGATGAAATGACAACCCAGGTCGAAGTGACCCGGATGAATATCCTGCGGAAAAAAGCAGATGAAACCGAACGTTCCATGTCCAAATTCCTCGAGCTTACCCGGATGGAAGAGCTGGCGCAGGAGTGTTCGGCACAGGCGGAGGAGTTCACCCGCAAAGCGGATGCGCTGGATGAAAAGATTGAAGTTCTGCAGGGGGATCTGCGCAATCATGTGCTTGCGGCGGAGGAACTCCGCGGATCGGATTCCGATCTGAAGTATGAGGAAGACAAACTGCGGGAAGTACGCAGAGGGATTGTCACCTATAACCGCGCAAAAGAGCGCTATCAGAGCTATCGGGAAGCAGAGCGCAGCTATGAGGAACTGATTGAGACGCTGAAGCAGGAAAATGACCGGTTCAACCGGGTATCCGAAGAGTATCATGCGATTCTCGGCGCATATCTTGCCGGGCAGGCGGGAATTCTCGCGGAAACGCTGATTGACGGCCGCCCATGTCCGGTCTGCGGATCGCTCGATCATCCCAAACGTGCCGTCAAATCCATCGGTACCCCGGATGAAGACCGGGTGCGGGAAGCGGAAGCGATCATGAACAACGCAAGAGATGCGGCGGAACTCGGCGCAAGACATGCACACGCCGCAAAAGAGCGGATCGAAATCGAACGCAAGGAAGCGGAGACCGCATTCCAGGATGCACAGATGCCGGGTCTTACCGCAGATACCGTAAATACGCTGAACTCACGGATCAATCTGTTCAAGATGGCAGCGGAAGAATCCGAGCAGCGCATTGCCGGGTATCGTGAAAAAGCAGCGAAACTCGAAGAACTGAACAGCCAGATGCCAAAGATCCGCAAGCAGATCGAGGATCTGGTAAACGAACAGAACAGCTGCCGCCAGCAGGGGGAAACCCTTCGGCAGAAAGCAGAATACGAAGCAGCTTCCGCAGCGCGGATGCGCAGCGAATTCCCGTATGAAAAAGAGGAGACCGCGCGGATCCAGCTTCGCACCATGCGGGAACAGATCGAAACGTATGACCGAACGGTCGCGGAACGGAAAGAGCAGTATGAAGCGGATCAGAAAGCGCTCGAAAAGGCGGAAGCCGGCCGTGATGAAGTCATGAAGACACTGGAGGAAAACGGTGCTACGACACAGTCTGAGAAAGAAGCAGAGCTTGCCATGCGCCGGGCGGAACTGCAGGACGCAAAACAGACACTGTTCAAACTCCGGCAGGAGAAAGACGATCTTTCACTGCGGATCGGTCTGAACCGCCAGTCTCTGAAGGAACTTGATACGCTTTCGCAGGAACTGCAGGAAGCTGTCGCGCGGCGGGAATGGATTTCCCGGCTTGCGGATACGGCAGATTCCAATCTTAAAAACAAGGAGAAACTGACGCTGGAGGAATATGTCCAGACAGCTTACTTCGACCGCATCATCGATCGTGCCAACCAGCGTCTGCACTATCTCTCGGACGGACAGTATGCATTGATCCGCTCCCGCGCCCAGAGCACCGACAGCCATGACGCACTTGAACTGAATGTAGCGGACCGCTATACCGGAAAAGAGCGCAGTGTGCGTTCTCTCTCCGGCGGTGAATCGTTCCTGGCTTCGCTTGCGCTTGCGCTCGGACTCAGTGACGAAGTGCAGAACCAGACCGGTATTGAGATTGATACGATGTTTATCGATGAAGGATTCGGAACACTCGACGCCGAAACCATCCGCATTGCGATCCGTGTGCTGGAACGTCTTTCGGGAGAGCACCGGCTGGTCGGTATTATTTCGCACGTCGAGGATCTGAGAGAGCGGATCCACAATCAGATTATTGTCACAAAGGCGCTGAAAGAAGACGGAACACAATCCGGCAGTATGATTGAGATCCGCCATGCATGAAGCGGTTCTGATTCTTCTTTTCGCGGTGAATCTTACCGCATTTCTCCTGTACGGCATTGACAAGAAAAAAGCCGTTCAGGGCAACTGGCGGATTTCGGAATCGGTCCTGATCCTGGCGGCGGTTCTCGGCGGCGGAATCGGGGCATATATCGGAATGCGGTTCTTTCATCACAAGACCCGCAAATTGGTCTTTGCGGTCGGCGTTCCGCTGATCATTCTGGCAGAATACGGTGCTTATGCCGTTTCCTGTCTGCACAGCTGAACGGCATCCTGCTGAGGGTTCGGTTTTCAGATCCGATCCGGCGCAGGATGTTTTTCTTTTTACAGAAGGAGAGGGCGGCAGCGCGAAGTGAACAATCAGAATGTATGCATAAACCGGATGAGATGGTAAACTTTCGGCAGACAGGAAACGATATGGATACGATTCTTTTTGATCTTGACGGAACATTACTGCCGATGAACATGGAACACTTTATCGGTGTGTATTTCAAACTGCTTGCACAGTATGCGGCCCCATACGGATTTGATCCGAAGACCCTTGCGGCTGATATCTGGGAGGGCACCCGGGCCATGGTCGTCAATGACGGCACGATGACGAATGAGGCGCGCTTCTGGCAGGTGTTCCGGGAACGGACCGGCCGTGGGGACGCGGCAGATCAGGAAATGTTTCTGACGTTTTATGAGGCGGAATTTGAAAAGGTCAGAAGCACGTGCGGCTATAATCCGGAAGCACCGCGGCTGATTGAAGATCTCAGAAAACAGGGGTATGATCTGATCCTTGCGACCAATCCGATGTTTCCCCGTCCTGCGACAATGCGCCGCATTGCGTGGGCCGGACTGAATCCGGAGGATTTCCGGATGATCACAACCTACGAAACCATGAATACCTGCAAGCCGAATCCGGAGTATTTCCGGGAGCTCTGCCGGAAAGCGGATCTTGATCCGGCGCGTTGCCGTATGATCGGCAATGATGCGGTGGAAGACACTGCTGCGCTTGCCTGCGGGATGCAGGTATTTCTGATTACGGACTGTCTGGAAAACGGCAGACCGGAAGAACTGACCGTGCCGCACGGGGGATTTGCGGAGGTGCGCAAGTGGCTTGGCATCTGACCTGCCCGGCCGGAACTTTGCGCTTGACATTTCTGCAGAGGCTGTTGTAAAACTGTCAAAGGAGAAAGGAAGACCGTATGAAGCGTATGAACAAAACATGTTGTTCCTGCTGTCTCATGAATTATTCAGATGATCTTTTCCATGCGGTCGGAACAAACTGACATCTCCGTTTACGGTATTTGTGTTACGGGCGCATGGGTGCCCGTTTTATTTTGTCCATCAGAAAGAAAGGAGAAACTGCAGTGTCCGGAGAAATATTACAGAAATACTTCCCGCTCTTTGCGCAGGGGGCGGCGGTCACAATAAAAATCAGCGCTGCCGGCATCCTGCTGTCACTGGCAGTCGGACTTTTGTGCAGTTATATCCAGTACTATAAGGTTCCCGTGCTGAAACAGATCACAAAGGCATACATCGAACTGAGCAGAAACACCCCGATGCTTGTCCAGCTGTTCTTCATCTATTTCGGTCTTCCGAAGATCGGTCTGTCCTGGAGCCGGGAAACCTGCGCAGTTGCAGCCCTGGTGTTTCTCGGCGGAAGCTATATGGCTGAGGCGATCCGTTCCGGTCTTGAGGCAGTGGAAACCATACAGACCGAATCGGCGGTCAGTCTCGGAATGAACCGCTATCAGGTAATGCGGTTTGTCGTGATCCCGCAGGCGATGGCCATCGCATTCCCCGGGGTTGTTGCGAATATTATCTTTCTGATCAAGGAAACATCGGTCGTATCGGCGATTGCGCTTGCGGACCTGATGTATGTTGCCAAAGATCTGATCGGCAATGACTACAACACCAGCGAGGCACTGCTGATGCTGGTGGTGTTCTATCTGCTTATCTTACTGCCGGTTTCGCTGCTGGCATCCGCTGTGGAAAGGAGGATCCGCTATGCAGGATACGGGGCTTAGTATTCTGTTCCGGGGAATCAACTTCCTCCGGCTTCTGCAGGGACTCTGGGTCACACTGCAGATCTCGCTTGTCTCAGTGGGATTGTCCTTCCTCTTCGGAACGCCGTTCGGGATGCTGATGACCGTAAAGAACCGGTTCGTACAGGCCTTCTGCTGGCTGTATCTGAACTTCATCCGCATCATGCCGCAGCTGGTGCTTCTGTTTCTGGTGTATTTCGGAGTCACACGGCAGTGGCATATCAACCTGTCTTCCTGGACCAGTGCGGTGATCGTATTCACCATGTGGGGCACCGCAGAAATGGGTGATCTGGTGCGCGGCGCCATCGTATCCATTCCGGCTCATCAGTATGAAAGCGCAGCGGCGCTCGGCATGAACAGCAGGCAGACCATCCGATATATTATCCTGCCGCAGACGATCCGCCGCCTTGTCGCACCATCCATCAATCTGATTACACGAATGATCAAAACGACCTCGCTCGTTGAGATCATCGGTATGGTTGAGGTGCTTAAAACCGGGCAGCAGATCATTGATGCCAACCGGATGCAGTATCCCACCGGAGCCCTCTGGGTTTACGGAGCGGTATTTATCTTATATTTCCTTGTCTGCTGGCCGATCTCAACGCTCGCAGGCAGGCTGGAAGAAAAGTGGAGGTAACCTATGACGGATGAAATTCAGCTTTCGGTAAAACAGTTGGTGAAGTCTTATACAGGCACCTCTGAAGTGCTGAACGGAATCACGCTTGATATTCATAAAGGGGAAGTGGTCGTTGTGCTCGGACCGTCCGGCTGTGGGAAATCCACGCTGCTCCGATGTATGAACGGCCTGGAAGAATATCAAAGCGGTTCCATCACACTTGACGGAGAAACCATCTCAAAGAACGGGCCGAATATGACGGCGCTCCGTCAGCGGATCGGAATGGTCTTCCAGAGCTATGAACTGTTTCCGCATCTTACGATTGAAGACAACATCACGCTTGCGCCGATGCAGGTTCAGAAGAAACCGAAGGCAGAGGCCAGAGCGGAAGCCGAAAAACTGCTTGACCGGGTCGGGCTTCTGGATAAAAAAGACGTATATCCAAGACAGCTCAGCGGCGGTCAGAAACAGCGGGTAGCCATTGTCCGGGCGCTCGCCATGCATCCGGAAGTCATGCTGTTTGACGAAGTGACAGCGGCGCTTGATCCGGAAATGGTGCGTGAAGTACTTGATGTCATGCTGACGCTTGCGGAACAGGGGATGACAATGGTCATCGTAACGCATGAGATGAACTTCGCGCGCGCAGTCGCCGACCGCATTGTATTCATTGACGGCGGTGTGATCGTGGAAGAGGCAACACCCGAACAGTTTTTCGAACATCCAGCAACGGACCGCGCAAAGCAGTTCCTTAAGACGTTTACATTTGAGTCAAAAAAGCCTGTTCAGGCTGGGGAGGAAGAATTATGAAAACAGTTAAATACGCAGTTACAGCAGCACTCGCAGTCACCCTGCTCGCCGGATGCGGCGCATCCAACGCAGCTTCGTCTGATGGCGGAGCAGCTTCCGGAAATGTGTTCCGCACCCTCGATGAGATCAAGGAAAGCGGAACGGTAAAGATCGGAGTCTTCTCCGACAAGGCACCGTTTGGATATGTGGATGAAAACGGAGCGTATGCCGGATATGATGTATACTTCGCAGAGCGTATTGCACAGGATCTCGGAACGAAGGTCGAATATGTTTCCCTCGATCCGGCAAACCGTGTGGAATTTGCGGAAACCGGAAAAGTGGATATTGTCCTGGCAAACTTTACCGTAACGGAAGAGCGTGCGGAAAAGGTGGACTTTGCACTTCCGTATATGAAGGTTCAGCTCGGAATCGTTTCTCCGGAAGCCGATCCGATCAATGATGTCAGCGATCTTGAAAACAGTGACAAGGAACTCATCATCGCCAAGGGCACAACAGCGGAAACCTATTTTGAATCCAATCATCCGACTGTGAAGCTTCAGAAATACGATGCTTACGCCGACGCATACAACGCATTGCTGGACGGCCGCGGCGCAGGTCTTTCCACCGATAACACAGAAGTTCTCGCATGGGCATCTGTCAACCCGGGTTTTGTGGTCAATGTTGCGGCACTCGGTGATGTGGACTCCATCGCTCCGGCAGTTGCCAAGGGAAATGAGACACTGCTCACCTGGCTCAATGATGAAATCAAGGCACTGGGCGAAGAACAGTTCTTCCACGCAGACTACGAAGCGACACTGCGTGAAGTCTACGGCGCAGACTCCAATGCGGATGATCTTGTCGTCGAAGGCGGAGCGATCAACTGAACGGCTGCATCTCAGCTCTTCCGGGGTTTCCGGAAGAGTTTTTTTGTCTTTGAAAAGGCATCAGAAAAATTTCAAACCGATGCGGCCAAACGGAAAACCGAATAACGCAGGCGGATGCGCACACGCCTGTTTTCTGTCTGCAGGATTTGATATACAATAGCAATGTTGTTAACTGAATGTGAGGTTGTTTGATGAAGGTTTACAGCGGAATTGATGATCTCCCGCAGGGATCTGCGAGTGACCATATTACAGAAGGCCTTCTTGTCCTGGAAGGCGGCGCATGGCGCGGGATGTATACACAGGGAGCCCTGGACGCCATGATGGAAGACGATATCAATCTTTCGGCTACGGTCGGAGTTTCCGCCGGCGCAATGTCCGGCATGAGTTACGTTTCCGGGCAGATCGGCCGCAGTGCGCGGCTTAATCTGCGCCACCGGCACGATTCCAACTACACCGGCGGGAGAGCCGTTGTCAAAGAGCACGGGGTAACCGGATTCCGGTATCTGTTTTTTGAACTTGGGAAAGAGATCCCGCTGGATGCGGAGCGCTTTTTCAATCCGAACCGGCGGTTCATTGCGGCCGTGACCAATATTGAGACCGGGGAGCAGGAGTTTATGGAGAAGGGAAAATGTTCCGATATTTTCCGTGCGATTCAGGCAAGTGCTTCTGTTCCGTATGTTTCCGAAGCAGTGGAAATCGACGGCAAAAAGTATCTCGACGGCGGAATTGCGGAGAAAATCCCCGTGGACTGGGCGCTTGCACAGCCGGAAAAGAAGAGAATCCTGATCCGTACCCGTGACCGTTCGTACCGGAAGCCCCTGAAGGCAAGGTCGCGTGCGGCCCGGATTGAATACGGAAAAAAATATCCGAACCTGATGATGGATCTTTATCAGGAAGCGGCACATTACAATATCCTTTTAAACCGGATCGATCAGCTTGAAGAACTCGGTGAATTCTTTGTGCTTGCGCCGAGCCGCCCGGTTGAGATTTCCCGGTTTGAAGGGGATGTGGAAGAACTCGGTGCGCTTTACTGGCTCGGTTATAACGACGCCAAAGCAGCCGCACCGGCAATGAAGGAATATCTGAAGGGATGAGTACAGCAGAAGAGAACATGAAAGAACCGGGCGGATGGGAAGCCTTCCGCACCGGACAGAAAGATGCGATTCCGATCGGCCTCGGCTATTTTGCGGTATCCTTTGCGCTTGGCATAACCATGAAAAATGCGGGCCTTACGCCGATACAGGGGTTTTTTATCAGTCTTCTGAATAATGCCAGCGCCGGTGAATATGCCGGTACGGCAATGATTGCGGCCGCGGCTTCATACATTGAAACGGCTCTCATGGTATTGGCGGCGAACGCGCGGTATATGTTGATGAGTACGGCCTTTTCCCAGAAGTTCAGCGAGAAGACCGGAATGATCCACCGTTGTGTGATTGGATTTGTTCTCACGGATGAGCTGTTTGCGCTCGGAATCCGTCAGAAAGGATATCTCGAGCCGAAGTATTATTACGGAATGATGTCGGTTGCGATGCCGGGATGGGCGTTCGGAACCATGTTCGGCGTGATCTTCGGATCTCTTCTTCCGGTTCGTATTGTCAGTGCGCTTTCGGTTGCGCTGTTCGCAATGTTTCTTGCGGTGATCATACCTCCCGCCAGGACAAACAAGGTGATCCGCAATGTGGTATTGATCGGATTTCTGACCAGCTTTCTCTGCACCGTGATTCCGGGTGTGAAAGAACTCTCCGAGGGTGTCCGGATGATTACCCTGACGATTGTGATCGCTTCGGCGGCCGCATTCCTGCATCCGGTAAAGGAGGAAGACCTGTGAGCCACGTAACGATACAGATTATTGTGATGACGGTGGTGACGTATCTTGTCCGCATCATTCCGCTGACGTTGATCCGCAAGCCGATCAAAAGCCCGTTCATCCGGTCGTTTCTCTACTATGTGCCGTATGTCAGTCTGGCAGTCATGACATTCCCCACGATGATCTATGCGACCAATTCATTATGGAGCGGAATTCTCGCATTTGCGGCAGGCGTGTTTCTCACCTGGAACAACGCCAGTCTGCCAAAGACGGCAGTGGTGTGCTGCCTGACGGTACTGATCTCAGAATTCTTCCTGGTCCACTGAGGACAGTAAAAAACGCCCGCGGGCGTTTTTATAATTTGTGAAATAATGCGAAGTCGCGGTTTCCGCTGTCCTCTGCGGTGTGGATTTCATCGCTGAAGGGATCCGGGAATGAGATGCGGTCTGCCCAGAGACACATATGTTCAAACCGGGCAGAAGGGATGCCGTACAGCGGGTCATTTATGATCGGATGCCGGTTGCCGGAAAGATGGACGCGGATCTGATGGGTGCGTCCTGTCAGAAGACGGCAGCGCATCAGAAGGAAATCGTTTTTCCGTTCCAGTACAGATACTTTCGTGACGGCTTCTTTTCCCGTGGAGGAGAACCGGTATTTTCCGCTGACATGCCGGTCCCGGCCGATTTTCTGATTGTAGGTGAAATTCTGCCCCGCATGTCCTTTTCCGCCGGTGATCGCAAGATACTCCCGTTCAATTTCCTTTTCTTCCAGTTTTGCGTCATACCATGCCTGCAGAAGCGGGATTTTGACGAAGAGTACCAGCCCCGCCGTGTCGCGGTCCAGGCGGTGGATATAACGGACCGGAGCTTCGATGCCGTGATTCCGCTGATAGGCGGCTGCCTTCGCCGCAAGACATTCCGGATCCTGCGGATCATGGACAATGATGCCGGGCTCCTTGCGGGCCACATAGACGAAGTCATCTTCATACACAACGTCGCATTCTGTTTCCGCCGGCGGATAATCGGGTTCGCCCGAAGGAAGCAGGATCACGATCCGGTCATTTCCGTGCAGGATCTCACTGCCGTTTGCGTCCTGGCGGTTGACGGTGATCCCGTGGTCCTGAAACAGTTCATACCGCTTCTTTCCGGATATGCGGAAGTCTTTTAAAAAATCACTCAGTGATACCGGATCGGCATCACCGGGAAGATCGATGATCAGCCGCCCGGGCTTCAGTTCATAGGACAGGTTCATTTTTTCCTCCGTTTCTTTCCGGCTCTGCGGGCAGAAACCGTACGGTCGCTTGTGCCGCGCCGGGTCAGGACAGTGACAGACTCTACATGAGGTGTATTGGGAAACATATCAAAGGGAATCACGGTCCGGACTTCATATTCCGCCTTCAGCGCCCGGATGTTTTTGCCGAGGGTGGAAGGGTTGCAGGATACATAAACAATCTTGCGGATCGATGAGTTCCGGATCGTTTCGATCATCGCATCATCCATTCCGGAGCGGGGCGGATCCGTGAGCAGGCAGTCCACATCCCGTTCCTTTAACAGATCCCGGAGGCCTTCCGCCGCATCTGCACAGCGAAAGACGGTGTTTGGAACGCGGTTTTCGAGCGCATTCTGCTTCGCATTTTCGATCGCCTGCGGAACCGCTTCAAACCCGAATACCTTTCTTGCCTTATCCTTTGCGAGAATACTCATGACGCCGACGCCGCAGTAACATTCCGCAAGCACATTGCAGGGGTCAATCTTGGATACCGCGGTTTTGTAAAGCTCTTCTGCCTGGGAAAGATTCAGCTGAAAGAACGATTCCGCAGAGAGGCGGATCCGGAAGCCGCAGAACGGAACCGTGACGGTATCGTCACCGTAAAGCACTCTGGATGCGCTGCCGAAGAAGCCGGCTGTATTTTTTGCGGTATTAACTGACTGTACGATGGAAGAAACACCCGGCAGAACCGCCAGTTTGGAGATAAAGGAGGCGGGCAGGGTATCGTTTCCGGTGATCAGGGCGATACTCACAGCCGGATCGATGCGGCGCATGATGAGATAGCGCACTCCGTGTCCGTTTTCATAGGCGGGAATGTGTTCTTCATGCATGACCGCAAGTACGGTTTTGCGAAGCGCCTCAAGGGTTTCATCATGCAGAAGGCAGGTGCCGACGGCAGTGAAGTGATTGGTTCCCGTTTTGTACATTCCGGTAACCGCGACACCGCCGCTGTTCTGTACCGGCAGCTTCAGGGCACTCCGATATCCGAATTCTTCTGCGGAGGGACGGATATCCCGGATGAATGTTGAACGCACATGCCCGTATTTCCATAACGCTTCCGCAAGAAGCTCCGTTTTCAGTTTCAGCTGTTCGCTGTAATCCAGTTCGATCAAAGAGCAGCCTCCGCAGGAGGAGGAATACGGACAGGGAGAAGGCCGTCTTGCCGGGCTTTGTTTCAGCACCCGTTTGACTCTGGCACGAAGATAGGTTTCCTGTTCGTCCGTGATCTCAACATCCGCGCACTCACCGGGGAATACGCCCGGAACGAAGACCGGCTTCCGGTTCTGATACCCGATTCCTTCTCCGTTGATTCCGATTTTAACAATCTCCAGCTTCATGCATTCACCTCAGGAACGCAAGGTTCGGATCAGAAGTAAAATTGTCCAGCGAATAGATAAAGTACAGATCGCAGTCATCCGTAAGCAGATCCGAAACCGGCGCATGATAGTAACGCAGGTCGATCAGGATCAGATCTTCATATTCCGTATACAGATACGGCACCAGAATATGGGAATAACTGTCTTTGACGAGAACTGCGGTCTTTCCGTTGGAAACGTCGGTATGAATATCTTCCCGTGCGTGATTGCCGTCAACGTAATAGGTGTACTGGTCTTTTTCCTTCAGGCGGGCCGGATTGTATACCCCGTCAAGCACCGTTCCGTCATCCAGTGTGGTTACGGCCGTCACCGGGGTCTCGGGAAGGATCGTACGTATCGTATCCGGTGAAGTCCAGAACGCACCGGATTTGGAATACATCGTGCCGGAGAAGGAAGTGCCGGCATCCTCATACCGGAACCGGTTCGGTTCTTTGTGAAGCACGTCACGGCAGATGGCTTTATACCCGTAATACGCACCCTGTTCGTTCCAGTGATGATCCGTGCGGAAATAGAGGGACGGATCATTCGGCATATCGTTCAGAAGAGGAATGAAGTTGACGGTTTCAAACGCGTCCGCAAGCCGGGAGAGAAGGGCTTCCTGGTCGATATCCCATGCGCCGAAGGGCAGCGTTTCGGATGCGCCCCAGGCAGCGGTAGGAACGAGCAGGATATTCGGCGTGATGTTCTGTTCTTCACTGAAGGCAAGAATCGTTTCAACATTGGACTGAACGACAGTATCATCCACGGACGCAAACCGGGAGACAAGACGCTCTCCGTCCGCATAGTAAACCTCATTGTTTTCAATCGCACCCATGCCAAGACGGGTCATGGATTTCAGCTCGATCCAGAAATCCCGATGCATAAAATGATCACTGAACCAGGTCTCAAAGTCATCATCGAAGTTTCCCCCGAAGATATGGGAGGGCGAAAGATCCGGTGCCGGCGCCAGTGTACGGTTCTCATTCCAGCTGACCGTTTCTTTGGGCGCAAGCGCGTTCCACACGGAAAACACTCCGAGAATCCCGGCGAAGGTAAGAATCGTGATCAGGTGAAGAACGCTGTTTTTTTTCATCATCAGAACCTGAAATAAAGGAACGGGTTATAGGATGCGTCAACGATAAATGCGGTGCAGGCAATCAGCGCGGCGGCCGTTACCAGCGGCATCAGGTATTCTCCTTTCCCGCCGCGCAGGAAGTTCAGCTTTGTTTTGGCAATCGGTGTTGCGGCAATTGCGCAGATCACAAGCAGAACGAGGTTGTCACGAAGATAATAAAGGGTCAGTCCGTCTGCGAATGTTCCGGAGGCTCCGAACATACTGCCGATAAACGCAAATGCACGGGTAAGATCGGTATTGGCGAAGATCATCCAGTTGAGAATGACCAGCACCATGGTATAGACATGGCAGAACCAGTCCGGCGCTTTTTCGAGCCATCGCAGAAGGAACAGTTTTTCGAGAATCAGCACGATGCCGTAGAACACGCCCCAGAGGACAAAGTTCCAGGATGCGCCGTGCCAGAATCCTGTCAGCAGCCAGACGACCATGATATTGAAAATCTGACGCCGGAGCCCGCGCCGGTTTCCGCCGAGGGGGATATAAACATAGTCGCGGAACCAGAAGGACAGCGACATATGCCATCGCCGCCAGAATTCCGTGATGGTTTTGGAAATATACGGATAGTTGAAGTTCTCCAGGAAATCAAATCCCAGCATTTTTCCCATACCGATTGCCATATCGGAATAGCCGCTGAAATCAAAGTAGATCTGGAAGGTATAGCAGATCGCGCCGATCCATGCGGTGACCGCAGACTGCTGGGAAGCGGACAGCGCCGCAATTGATTCGTAAACCTGTCCCACATTGTTTGCGAGCAGAACTTTCTTGCAGAGACCGGCCATGAAACGCCGGATCCCTTCATAGAACTTGTCAGGGGTAACGGTTCGTGAATTCAGCTGGCGGGCAATATCCGTGTAACGGACGATCGGGCCGGCAATCAGCTGCGGAAACATGCATACATAGGCACCGAAGGAGATCAGGCTGTCCTGCGGATCGGTGTCAAAGCGGTAAAGATCGATCGGATAGGACATCGTCTGAAAGGTGTAGAACGAAATGCCGATTGGAAGGCCGAGCCGCAGAGGACGGATCAGGAAGATTCCGAGATGGTTGAGATTCTCCGCCAGGAAGTCCCAGTATTTGAAGAACCCAAGCAGTGCGAGATTAAAGACCATGCAGAGAATGAGAAAACGCCTGGCTTTTTCCCGCTGGTCCTTCCGGGTTCTGCCGATGGCCTGTCCGAACAGCCAGTTGATGATGATCGAGGCGATCATGATCAGCACATAGACCGGCTCGCCCCAGCCATAGAAAAACAGGCTTACAATCAGAAGCACAAAATTGCGCCAGCGGATCGGCACAAGAAAATAGACCGCCAGAACGACGGGCAGATATGCGTAGAGAAATGTAAGGCTGCTGAATACCATATGATGAGATCCGAGCCTTATTATATATTAGACCGCGCGCAAAAAACAGAGCCGCAAAGCCGGGAAGGACTTTTCCTTTTTCAGGCAAAATGATACGATTCAAAGCGGTAAACATAATGAGACAGAAACGTACTTTTCCGGGTGTGACGATCACCCGCAAACAGGAGCGCGCGGTACGCGCCGGTCATCCGTGGGTTTATGCGGATGAAATTACGGAAACGGCGGGGACGTTTGAAAACGGATGCCTCACCGATGTATTTTCCGAGAAAGGGAGCTATCTTGGGACCGGCCTCTGGAGCGAACAGTCAAAGATCCGGGTGCGGATCCTTGACCGCAACGCAAACGAGTCGTTTGAGGATGCGTTTTTTATCCGCCGGGTAAATTACGCAGTTGATTACCGCTATACCGTGATGGGCAGCGATGTGAAGGCGTGTCGGCTCATTCACGGCGAAGCGGACGGACTGCCGGGACTTACGGTAGACCGGTATAACGACATTCTTGTCAGCGAGGTGCTTTCCTACGGCATCGATCAGCGCAAAGCGGTGATTTACCGGGCCCTCCGGGATGCCCTGGCACAGCGCGGGGAGCCGATCATCGGCATCTACGAGCGCAATGAAGGGGACCTGCGCCGCAAGGAAGGGCTCAGCCAGTATAAAGGCTGGGCGGACATCGGTCTTCCGGAGCCGGCATCTGCGGTAACGGAAATCACGGAAAACGGAATCTGTTATGAAGTGGACGCAGAGAACGGGCAGAAGACCGGATTTTTCCTTGACCAGAAGTATAACCGCCTGGCAATCCGCCGGATCGCCGCCGGCAGAACCGTGCTGGACTGCTGCACGCATACCGGGAGTTTTGCCCTGAATGCCGCGGCGGCAGGGGCGGCGCATGTGACCGCCTCCGATATCTCTGAATTTGCGCTGGAACAGGCGAGAAAGAATGCGGCGAAAAACGGCCTTTCCGACCGGATGGATTTTGTCTGTTCCGATGTGTTTGATCTCCTGGAAAACCTGGCAGAAGAGCCCAGGCGCTATGATTTCATCATCCTGGATCCGCCGGCATTTACCAAGAGCCGCCGGACTGTTTCATCGGCCCGAAACGGGTACCTGCGGATCAATACCGCCGCCATGCGTCTTCTGCCGAGGGGAGGGTATCTCGCGACTGCCTCATGCAGTCACTTCATGCCGGATTCCGCGTTCCGGGACATGCTGAAAGAGGCGGCGGAAGCAGCAGGGGTATCCGTGCGCATTGTCGAGGCGCGGCATGCCGCAATGGATCACCCGGTTCTCGCAGCGGTTCCGGAGACGGAGTATCTGAAATTCTACATTCTCCAGATTGTCTGATGTACCCTGTATTTAAGTGCAGTTAAACGGCTTCTGTATTCCCGGTTCAGCCGTGATTTGTGAAAAACGGCGCCTTTTTAATAAGGCGCTGTTTATGTTATAATTTGTTAAAGAAAAGATAGGAGGTGACCGCATGTATAAAGTTGGTGATGTTGTTGTGTACCGGCGTGATGTCTGCAGGGTGACCGGGAAGAAAAAAAGCGATTTTACAGGCGAAATGTGTTATTTGCTCGTTCCCTACAATAATACTGACAATTCGATTACCATGCAGGTACCGATTTCCAATAAAGCGGGTCATCTCAGAGATCTTGTCACAAAAGACCAGATTGATGAACTTATTCAGAACGCTCCGGGCATTGAAACGCTGGAGTCCAAACCCGCCAATATGAAAAGTCAGTATGCGACCCTTATGAAAGGGGGTTCGCTTGAGGATCTGGTCTGTATCATCAAAACGTCCTATCTGCGGAATGACGAGCGTATGAAAAACCACAAAAAGCTCGCCAGCATTGACGCGGAGTATCTGGAAAAGGCGGAGAATCTGCTGTATTCCGAGCTCTCGGTTGCGATGAATATGAGCTATGACGAGTCCAAGGAATTTTTTGAAAAAGAAGTGGCTCTCGTTGAGAAGAAAAACAAAAAGGCACGGTCAGCCAAAAAATCATAAGGACAGAACGAAAAAAACTGCGAACACAGAATGAACTCCCGATGCCGGACATCCGGAAGGAGGTTCCCTGCAGGCTTCACAGTTTTTTTGTTTTTCAAAACCGGGGATTCAGACGTGCAGTTTCGGGAAAACATCCGAAAAACTTGCCTGAATCAGAAGATCCGCGTTGCTGTCATACGGCGTGACATCGCGGTTGATCAGGACGAGATGCTTTCCGCTGAAATAATTGATGAGCCCCGCTGCCGGATAAACTACAAGGGAAGTGCCGAGCACAATCAGAACATCCGCACTGCGGATCGCTGCGATCGCACCGCGGATAACCGGATCGGAGAGACCTTCCTCATAAAGAACGACATCCGGTTTGATGGATGCGCCGTCCTTTTCACAGACCGGGATTCCGCTGCTGTTTTTAATGTACTCTGCGGAATAAAACTGGCCGCACCGGGTGCAGTAGTTGCGCAGGACACTGCCGTGCAGTTCATACACTTTTTCCGAGCCTGCTTTCTGATGCAGGCCGTCAATGTTCTGGGTGACGACGCCAAGGGACTTGCCTGCCTTCTCACATTCTGCCATGAATTTATGGGTAAGGTTCGGCTCCGCATCAAGATTCAGCATTTTATCCTTGTAGAATTCCCAGAATTCCTCCGGATTCTGCACAAAGAAGTGATGGGATACGATCTCCTCAGGCGGATATTTGTATTTCAGATGATACAGTCCGTCCTGGGAACGGAAATCGGGGATGCCGCTGTCGGTACTGACTCCGGCACCGGTAAAAAAGACGATGTGTTTTGCGCTGTCGATGATTTCCTGAAGCTGACTGATTTTCTCATCAAGTGTACTCATTCGATCTTCCTCCGTTAATTTCATTTTAGCCGTTTGGATAGGTTTTCAGCACGGTTTCTGCGATTTTCCGCAATTCATCAATCAGTTCGCCGGGCCGAAGAACCTCAACCCGGTCATAAAACATCAGAATCCACGAAACCAGGGTGGGCGAAACCGAGCTTCGGATACTGACAGTAAAGGAATCCGGTCCGATTTCCGAGATCAGAACATCTTTGCCGAAGCGGTCAAATACAATGCTTGTCATGGAATTTTGGCAGCGCAGGGTCACGGTGCCGGGATCTCCGCGGTACATCATGAATGAGGTCTCCATCCATCGCTCTGCGTCAAACGGAACCGGATCATGCGGCTCGGCGGAAGCGAGAGAAGACATTTTATCAATGCGGTAGTTGGCAAAGGACTGATGCGTGTCCGACCAGCAGACACAGTAAAACCGCCCGCTGTATGACAGAACCGAACACGGCAGAAGGTGATACGCCTGAGAGCTTCTGCGGTAGCGCTTCTGCTTTGTGACCGTGAGGTCATAATACTGAAACGTTTTCCCTGATCGCTTCAAGCAGAACGGAAATGGAAGAAAGGACCTCTTCGTTGTCGGTCTTTCCGGCAAACAGATCTGCCTTTGGAAGACTGGCTGCCTGATGACAGCTGAGCTCACCGAGCAGTTTCTCCGCGAGGGTTTCCGATGCGGAAGCGGAAAGCGAAGGCGACTCATACACCGCATTGCGGAGCACGAGAATTTCCGCCGGGGAATAGGTTCCTTCGAGCCAGTAGCCCTGTTTTCCGCCGCTGCGGCTGAACCGGATATCAAAGCCGGCATCCTGCAGGGCCCGCAGGGAGCCATAGACGGATTTGCGCTCGGCCAGGATGCCTTCTTCTTCCAGATACAGGATCAGCTCGGGCATGGAGATGCGGTGCGCACGGTCGCTTCTGGTCTCCAGAATGCGAAGCAGGGCAGGGGTGCGCATAGTAGTTGCAGAAATTTCATCCATATTCGCATTGTACCATATCCGGGACAGTGCTTTCCGGTTTCCTGCGTATTATGAGCATGTGAAACGGAGGAACCGGGAATGGATTACAGGATGAAATACATGTTGAATGAAGGGCTGATGCTTCTTTCATACGCCTACGCGGTGAGCGGATATATCCCGGCGGCGGCAGCGCTTGGTATCTTCAGTATGGTTCTCGCGGTGTTCCTGCACTCGGGAAACAGCTTTCTTAACAACCTTCCCAGGATCGCTGCCGGCATGCTGATGCAGATTCCGTTCCTTTCCGTTTCTCTGATTCCGGGCTATGGATACGTGACCGTGCTGCTTGCCTTCTGCAATACGGCCGTATCCCTGCTCTGGATGGAAAGCTCCTTCCGTGCGGTTCGTCCCACGATCCGCATCCTGCTGATCAGCTTTCCCGTCTTTCTGGTTCTTTCGCTGCTTTTGCCCGAGGCCGCCGTCCGGTTTCTTACAGGAGCGTTCCGGCCGCGCGCTGCGGCAGTGATTCTGACGCTGCTGATTTTTCTTCCCGCTCTTTGCGGATATGCATGCAAGATTCTGAAACGCAGATGCCGTTTCAGCGGCCTGCGCGGGATGCTCTGATTTGCCGGAGAGCGAAAAGGCTGGGTGAACATTTCGCTCTCAGGTAATATAATGAATTGAATTATGACGGAATGGCTGATACGTACATTTGTAAAGAATCCGGAAGAGACATACCGCATGGAGGTACGCTCTTCCTACTGTATGCTTTCCGGGATGGTCGGCATCCTGTGCAATCTTATTCTCGCTGCGGTCAAACTGACAACCGGACTGCTTTCGGGCTCCGCTGCGATTCTTTCGGATGCGGTGAATAATCTGACGGACTGCGTATCCTGTGTTCTCTCGCTGATCGGAAACCGCATCGCTGTCCGGCCGGCGGATTCCGAACATCCGTTCGGGCACGGAAGAATGGAATATCTTGTCTCATTTGCCGTAACAGCGTTGATTTTCACTGCGGGATTTGAGCTCTTTCTCCGTTCTGTAGAGAAGATTCTGCATCCGACCGCTTTGACGTTTTCCCCGGTGATGGGATTGGTTCTCGTATGCACGATCGGTGTGAAATACTGGATGGGCTGCTTTAACCGCACACTCGGGGAACGGCTGGATCATTCCGGTATGAAAGCCACCGCACAGGATTCCGTAAATGATGCGGTCGCCACCGCGATGACGCTTGGTTCCACGATTCTGTCCGTGTTCTTCCCGAACATGCCGTTTGACGGCATCATGGGGGCATTGGTGTCGCTGTATATTATCCGGGGCGGATTTGAACTGTGCCGTGAAGTCCTCGGCAAGATCCTCGGAGATGAGCCCGATACCGGACTGAAAGAGGATATCCGGGAGATCATTCAGGCGCAGCCGGGCATTCTCGGCGTGCATGACATCATTATTCATGATTACGGTGCCGGCAACCGGATCGGCTCCGCCCACGCGGAACTGCCGGCTTCGTTAAGCCTGCGGGAAGCACATCAGATCGTAGACGAATGTGAAACCGCGGTGGAAAACAAACTCCATGTGAAACTGACGATTCATGCGGATCCGGTTGAAACCGATATTGCGACCGAACAGGCCAGACGCAGGACCGAGGACCTGCTTGCGGAAATCTCTCCCGGTATCACCGTGCATGATTTCCATCTGCTGGAAGAAGACGGAAGAACGGTGTACCGCTTCGATGCGGCGATTCCGTTTGAAGCCGATCAATCCGGGGAGGAGATCCGCGCACTTCTGGAAGAAAAGCTGGCCGCGGCCGGAAATCCTGTCCGCTGTATCATTACATTTGACAGGGGGTATTTCAGTGAACGAAGCGGGTAAACGGCTGCGCGGCAGTCTGTTTCTGTTTGCGGCCGCAATGATCTGGGGCTGTGCGTTTACTGCCCAGTCCGTCGCCGCTGATTCCGTCGGTCCGTGGACATTCAACGGGATCCGGTTTCTGCTCGGCGGAACAGAGGTACTTCTGTTTTCAAAACCGCTGGGCAGGATTGTCCCGGCGAAGACGGGTACCGATCAGAAAAAACTGTGGAACGCCGGGATCGTCTGCGGGTTCATCCTGATCGGGGCCAGTGTTCTTCAGCAGGCCGGTATCCGATGGACAACTGCAGGCAAAGCGGGCTTTATCACATCGCTGTATGTCGTATTCGTCCCGGTGATCGGGGCGTTGTTTCTGCATCAGAAGCACGGGCTCCATGTATGGCTTTCGGCGTTGATCGCCGCGGCCGGGCTTTTTTTACTGTCAGGAGCGGATGCCGGAGGAATCGAGACCGGCGACGCGCTGGAGCTGCTCTGTGCGGCTGCGTTTGCGGTTCATATTCTCGTGGTTGACCGGGCGGCAGGTGAGGTTGACCCGATCCGGTTTTCCGCCATCCAGTTTCTTACGGCCGGATTTCTCGGCATCCTCGGAGCGTTTCTGTTTGAAACCGTTCGGATCGAAGATATTCTTCAGGCGGCAGGACCGATTCTTTATGCGGGCCTTCTGTCTGTCGGATTTGGGTACACGCTTCAGATTCTCGGCCAGCAGGATGCCGATCCTGCAGCCGCAAGTGTGATTCTGAGTCTCGAATCCGTATTCAGTGCGCTGTTCGGATTTCTCCTGCTTCATGAAGTAATGAACGGGAAGGAACTGGCCGGCTGCGCACTGGTATTTGCGGCGGTGCTGCTCTCCCAGCGGAAGGAAACAGAAAAGCCGGCCCCAGAGTGAACGTCCCGTCCGGCGGGATTGTTCACAGGGCCGGCATGATCAGAACATCAATCGGCAGTTATTCCGCGGTTTCGGCCTCTGAGCCGGAATCGTTTTTTTCCGGCAGGACCGTATTTACCATGAGGCTGACGATGCGTCTTGCGTAATCCGCAGGATCATCAATCGGGAGGCCTTCGATCAGCAGGGCCTGGGTATACAGGATGTCTGCGTAGTCGTTCAGCGCTTCCGGTTTCGCCGCAAAGACTTCTTTCAGTTTTGCGAAGATCGGATGATTCGGATTGATCTCAAGGATCTTGGTGGCTTTCATTCCACGGTTCATCGGATCCTGGGAGAGCACTTTCTCCATCTCGATCGACATGCCCTGATCCGCAACGAGGCAGACCGGGTCATCGGTCAGGCGGGAAGAAATCCGCACTTCACTGACGTTTTCACCCAGGGCGTTCTTCATCGCCTCCAGCATCTCTTTATTCTCTTCGGCAGTTGCTTCCCGTGCCTTCTTTTCCTCTTCGGAATCGAGATCCAGGCCGGCTTCGGTCACAGAGCGGAACTGCTTGTCATCATAGTTCATCATCATCCGGATCACGAACTCATCAATCGAATCGGTAAAGTAGAGGATCTCATAGCCCTTGCTTTTTACCTTTGCGAGAACCGGCAGTTTTTCAATCTCATCGATGGTGGCGCCGCAGGCGTAATAGATTTCATTCTGGCCTTCCTTCATGCGGGAGACGTATTCCTTCAAAGTCGTGTAGTTTCCTTCATTGGAGGAGCGGTACAGCAGGAAATCCTGCAGCTTGTTCTTGAGCGTTCCGTAGGACTTGTAAATGCTGTATTTCAGATTGAGCCCGAAGTTGTCAAAGAATTTTTCATATTCTTCCCGTTCCTTCTCCAGCATGTCTTCCAGCATCTTGGTGATCTTCGTATCAATGGATTTTGCCAGGGCTTTGACCTGCCGGTCCTGCTGAAGAATTTCCCGCGAAATGTTGAGGTTGAGATCATCGCTGTCCACGAGACCTTTCATAAACCGGTAACATTCCGGCAGAAGATCCTTGGCGTTGTCAAGAATGAAGACGCCCTTGGAATAGAGCCGCAGCCCGGATTCATAATCCGTGTTGTAGAAATTGAACGGGGTTTTGCCCGGAATATAGAGCAGGGCAGTATAGCTGATATTGCCTTCCACGTTGTAGTGCAGGTGTTTCTGAGGCTCTTCCCAGTCGGAGAAGGTACTCTTGTAAAACTCGTTGTAATCCTCTTCACTGATTTTATTCCGGTTCTTCTTCCACAGCGGGACCATGGAATTGAGGGTTTCTTCCTCAACCGTGTCAATCGTTTTGGTTTCATCCGTGGGGTCGGGGATGGATTTTGTGACATCCATCTTGATCGGATAACGCACATAATCGCTGTACTTCTTTACCAGCTCGCGGATCTTCCATTCCTCCAGGAATTCTGAATAGGTTTCCTCATCGGTATCGTCCTTGAGTTCGAGAATGATGCGGGTTCCGACAGAATCCTTTTCCGTTTTGGCAATCGTATAACCGTCTTCTCCGGAAGAGACCCAGCGGTACGCTTCCTCACTTCCCGCCGGGCGGGATTCGACGGTCACTTTCTTTGCGACCATGAAGGCGCTGTAAAAACCGACACCGAACTGACCGATGATATCGATCTTTGAGGTGTTCTTTTCAAGCGCTTCGCGGAACTCCGCAGAACCGGAACGGGCAATCGTGCCGAGGTTGGACTCCAGCTCCTGCGCATTCATACCGATACCGGTATCTTCAATGGTCAGGGTGCGGTTTTCCTTATCCGGGGTGATCTTGATCCAGAGATCCTTTTTGGATACGTTCTTGGATTTGTCGGTCAGCCCTTCAAAATACCGTTTGTCGAGCGCATCGCTCGCATTCGAGATCAGTTCCCGCAGGAAGATCTCCCGGTTGGTGTAAATGGAGTTGATCATCAGCTCCAGCAGACGCTTTGATTCTGCTTTAAACTGTTTTTTTGCCATATGTTTCATACCTCCGAATCTTCAGAATTGGTTTAGCACTCTAATGTGCCGACTGCTAAAATATAGCACTCTGTTTGAACCACTTCAAGTGGTATTGTGCAGAAATGAATACGCTATAATAAGAACCGTGTATCAGAAGGGGATCTGTCTATGATCAGAGAAATCAGTACTGCGGCGGTTGCGGAAGCCGTCCGGGCCGCCTGTGAAGAAATTGCCTTCGATTACAGCCCGGATATCCTCGCAAAACTGCATGCCGCAAAGGATGCCGAACCCGGGATGCGTTCGAAGGCCGCGATGGAAATGCTGGAGGAAAACGCGCGGATTGCGTCCGAAGAGCGGATTCCGATCTGCCAGGATACCGGCCTTGTGAC